>CAZXWU010000042.1:0-11840 GCA_964644495.1 uncultured Tissierella sp. | reverse complement strand
ACCGGAGACCTCTTACTTACCAAGCAAGTGCTCTACCTACTGAGCTACGTGGGCCAACTGCTAAATATTTTACTACTTTATATCTATATTGTCAATACAATATTTACCTCTATTCCCTTAGATGCTTTTCCAGCTTTTTCTTAACCCTTTGCAAGGCATTATCTATACATTTGGGATCCCTATTAATTTCATTGGAAATCTCTATATAAGATTTACCTTCTACATATTTCCTTAATACTTTCCACTCTAACTCACTTAGGACTTCACCAATTTGAGTCTCTAGATTGTCTATTTCTTCTCTGCTTATGAAAACTTCAAGAGGATCAGGGCCCTTTGTTCCTTCTAATATATCTAGCAAGGTCCTGTCTGTATCCTGTTCATATACTGGTTTGTTTAAAGAAATATATGTATTTAATGGTATATGTTTTTGTCTAGTTGCGGATTTAATAGCTGTGATCATCTGTCTTGTAATGCAGATTTCTGCAAAGGATCTAAAAGAAGCTAACTTTTCCCTATCATAATCCCTAATAGCCTTGAATAATCCGATCATACCTTCTTGGATAATATCATCCCTATCAGCTCCGATTAAGAAATAGGTCCTTGCTTTACTCTTGACAAAGTTTTTATACCTATCAATCAAAAATTCTAATGCCATTGGATGATCTTGTCTGATTGAAGCAACAACATCCTCATCAATCATGTTTACGTAGTCAAAAGAATCATTTTTTTCCAATGTATACATTAAATTCATCCCCTTTGTAAAGCAATTATCTTAATTATAAATAAAATGTCCTCTACAGTCAAGCTCAATCCTCTCTTTTATTCCATTTATCCAGCTTGTCTAAAACAGATTCATCAAGCCTGCCTAAATATACATTATTCTTAGTGTTATCTAGTTTTTTCCGTCTCTTAATCATCCTTCTTTCATTTAATATTTCAACTTCAAGTTCCCTAGCTGATATGCGAGTGCCACCCCTTGACAATACCATTTGTTGTTCTAGCCAATCAGAAGTGGCTACTCTTATCTTCTTGATTCTTCCTAGAGAATCAAGGGTCCTTTCAATATAATGGTCTGCTGTTTCATTCTCCTTTGTAAAGATCACTTTAATTCCTTTGTGATTAAATTCTTTGCCATTATTCCCTTTGACCAAATGTGCATCAAAGACTACTATGATTTCAATACCAGAGTAATGATGATAATCTGCCAATATCTCTAAAAGCGCATCCCTCGCCTCTTCTAAATCAAGCTTTTGCCTGGCTTTTAAACTTTCCCAAGAGTTTATAATATTGTAACCATCTACAAATAAATACTCCTTAGGCTTCCTTCTATTGTTTTTCATAGTTCTGCCTTACTACCTCATATATTAATATAGCAGCAGATGTTGAAGCATTCAGGGAAGATATATTACCCGACATTGGTATTTTTACCAGGACATCACATTTCTCTTTAACTAATCTAGATATACCCTTGCCTTCATTACCTATAACTAAAGCGATGGATCCATCTAGAGATGTATTAAAGTAAAACTCTTGTCCATCCATATCCGCTCCATATATCCATAGGCCTCTCTTTTTTAATTCTTCAATTGTATCAGATATATTAGTAACATCAGCTATCAACATATGCTCCACAGCGCCAGCAGAAGCCTTGTACACCGTTTGATTGACACGGGCAGACCTACGCTTAGGTATTATGACCCCATGCACCCCTGCACATTCTGCAGTCCTTACAATAGCACCCAGATTATGAGTGTCCTCTATTTCATCCAAGATTATAATAAATGGTTTTTCTTTTAAATCTTCTGCCTTCTTTAATATATCATCTAGACTTGAATATTCAAAACCAGTTACCAAAGCAGCAACTCCTTGATGGGCATTGCCATCAGCCATAGAGTCTAGTTTAGACTTATCAACTTCTTGGATGATTATATTTTTATCTTTCGCTTTTCCTATTATCTTCTTTATAGATCCTTGTAAATCTCCTTTTAGTATATAGATCTTGTCTATTTCCTTGTCTGTTTTTAGTAATTCTAAAACAGGATTTCTACCTACTACATATAAATCTTTCATCATTATCACCTTTGTTAGATTAAATTTAGTCCTTCGTTTAAAGTGCCCGAAACTCCATAAAAAAACACACTCATAGTCTCGCTTAGTACTTTTATGACTTTTCTTTTCTAGATTTCATTTTTAAACATTTCCCTTACTTCAACAATTTTGCCGCAGGTCATATTGCCTTCTGGACATGGTCCATTTATGCAGCCTGGTCCTGAGTTTTTAAATAAAACTGGATATACTTTTTTAACCTCTTTTAACATAGCTATTGCTAACTCTCTTATTTCCCATTGTGCCCTGTTGCAGCATCTAAGTCTGAAGAAGTTCATCAGAGATCTAGCATTCATTGTGAATACTATTTTTGTTTCACATGCATTTGGAAATATATATCTAGCATCTTCAATAGCTTCTTTTTCAGCTTTTTGTTTAGCCTTTTTCTCACTTAGACCCTCTTGAATATATCCTTGATAGTGTTTTTCAAATAGGATGTTACTTATCTCATCGTAGTACTTTTGGTCTTCTTCCATAGCTTTTAAGAATAAAGCTTTTGCTTTTGCGTCATCTTCAATTGCTGGAGGTACTATGTACTCAAATTGTTTTAGCTTTACATATCTTTGGGATTGTTGTGAGTAACTAGCAATCCTATGACGAACTAATTGGTGTGTAAGTGTTCTAGATACTCCCTCAGCTCCAAAAGTAAAACTCACATGTTCTATCGGGCTTTCATGACCTAAGTCTATTAGCATATTTAAAAATGAGTCTATATTCTTATCATCTAAATTTTCTTCAATCTCTTTGATTCCAACTGGTGAATAGCATAATTTTGCTGCTGCAGCAATAAGCTTTTCCCCATCTGGAGTATATCTTAATAGTTCTACTTTTAGCATTTTTACTCCCCCTTAATTAATAGTAGATTAGTCAACTTTATCTTTTTGGAACTCTTTGATAAGGCAAAACAAGTCATAAATCCTACTGTTTTGTTCAGTAAGATATAAATACCCAAATAAGGCCTCAAATCCCGTGGCATATTTATAATCTATAATACTGGAATTCTTAGGACTTGTATTTGTCTTAGCATTTCTTCCTCTTTTGACATAATTTTTTTCATCTTCTGTTAGAAATTCTTCCAAGTAATGAATGAATTCCGACTGGGCCTTTGCCTTAACATATTTAGTTGCTTCCCTGTGAAGTTGATTTACATTCATGTCATTGTCCAATATATAGGTCCTTATTAATAATTCATAAACTGCATCTCCTATATAGGCTAACTGGAGAGGAGATAGCATAGCTATATCCTCTCTATCCAGCTTTTGATTGGCCATTCTAAATATATTTACATTTTCTTCCATCATCTAAGACCTCTTCCATTTAACTCCGTCTGCTGTATCCTCAAGTATAATACCTTTTTCCTTTAAAGAATCTCTTATTTCATCGGACAATTTAAAATCCCTATTCTTTCTAGCTTGGCTTCTCTTTTCAATCAAGTCTTGAATCTCTTCATCTAAAATTTCTTCTTCCTTAGTTAATATACCCAATACTTTGGATAATTCCAGAAGACTTTCATAAGCATGAAGAACAAGCTTTTTGTTGCTTTCATCATTAAACTCTGTGTTGCTATACTTTACTAATTCAAAGATTGCAGCTATAGCATCTGCTGTATTTAAATCATCTTCCATACTGCTTGTGAACTTATCTTTATAGCTTGTAATCTTATCTAAGACATTATCATCATCTAATGATAAGTCGCTTTCTAATGTTTTATCGATCAGAAACTCTAAGTTTTTCTTACTATTATATAATCTTTCTAAAGCATTTGCAGTATGATCCATTACTTCCCTAGAAAAGTTAATAGGTGTTCTATAATGGGCTGATAAAAGGAAAAACCTTAGAACTTCTAAATCATATTCCTTAGCCACATCCTTAATGGTAAAAAAGTTGCCCTCAGATTTTGACATTTTCTTATTATCTATTGTGATCATGCCGTTGTGCAACCAGTAATTAGCAAATGGTTTACCAGACAAGGTCTCCGACTGGGCTATTTCATTCTCATGATGGGGAAACTGCAGGTCTTCTCCACCTGAGTGGATATCTATTGTATCACCCAGTAATGTTTTTGCCATTACAGAACATTCTATATGCCATCCTGGCCTACCATCACCCCAAGGACTATCCCAGTATGGTTCACCCGGCTTTGCTTTTTTCCATAGGGCGAAGTCTATAGGATTATTTTTTTCTTCATTTACTTCTATTCTTGCTCCACTAACTAAATCATCAATATTCTTCTTTGATAATTTTCCATAATCCTTTGCACTAGAAATATCAAAATATACATTGCCATCAATATTATAGGCTGCGCCTTTATCTATAAGCCCTTGGATAAATTCTATCATTTGACCAATATACTCTGTTGCCTTTGGGTTAATAGTTGAATAATCATATAGGTTCAGTCCATGAGCATCCTCTAAAAAAGCATCAATATACCTTTCAGCAATTTCCTTAGCACTTACTCCTTCATCATTTGCTTTGTTGATTATCTTGTCATCTATATCCGTAAAATTAACTACAAATTTCACATCATAGCCCTTGTAAGCAAAAAACCTTCTCAATGTATCAAACACAACTAAAGGTCTTGCATTTCCAACGTGGATATAATTATAAACTGTAGGTCCACAATTATACATACTAACCTGACCTTCAAGGACAGATTTAAATACTTCTTTCTTTCTTGTTAAAGTATTATATAATTTCATTTTATCATCTCCCTTCTACAAAGGAATCACTGAAAAACCATAGTTTTTTTGATTGTCATTCTGAAACGTAGTTGAAGAATCTTGTTATTCCTACACATTCAAGATCCTTCACTAACGTTCAGGATGACAAAATTAGACTTTTTCAGTGGCTCCAGCAAAGCTATCCCCTACATATTGCTCAAGCGAATTCATAAAAATAACCTCTCATCTCTAAATATCGAGACGAAAGGTTAGTTCCGCGGTTCCACTCCATTAGACTTAAAGTCCACTTTGTCCACGAATAACGACGCTACCCGATTTGTCCTACTATTTTCAGACCAAAAGTTCAAAGGTGCATTTTAGTATAAACAGTTCTTAGAATATCTTTCAGCCGATGGATATCCCTCTCTTTTAGCTTGTTTAAACTTACTTTCCTTATCATAACCTTAATATTTATATATTGATAATATTATCATATGTGTATACATTAATCAAGATACTTACTTTCTACATATTCTATTCTCTCTAATATATTTTGTTTACCCAGCAAATAGATTACTTTTGAAAACTCTGGCCCATGGAGACTGCCTGTTAGAGCAACTCTTGTTGGCATAAATAGATTCTTGCCCTTTACGCCAGTAGCCTTTTGAATTTGTTTCATCATAGTAGCTGATAATTCTTCATCAACTTCATCCACATTGTCTAAGATTTTTCTCATAGCTTCTAATATTTCCTTTGTAGCTTGACCTTTTAAAAATTCTTCTGCTTCAGCATTTTCTACTTTAACTTCATTATCAAACATAAACTCAACTTTTTCTACTATTTCCTGCATATATGACACACCTTCTCTAACCATGTCTACTAGATGGTCTAGCCATTCTCTTTTGTTACTAGCAAATTCCTGATCTATTAATTTTGCATCTATAAGATATGGTATAGCCAAGTCAGTGATTCTTTCTATACTATTATCCCTTATATAATGTCCATTTACCCAGTCAAGTTTATCCTTATCAAAAATTCCTCCTGTTTTGGATACCCTTTCAAAGGAGAATTTCTCTACTAGTTCATCCATGGATAGGATTTCTTCATTATCTTCAGGGCTCCAACCAACTAAAGCTAGATAGTTGACAAGTCCTTCTGGTAAATATCCTTTTTCTCTAAAGTCATCTACAGATACATCTCCATGACGTTTACTTAGTTTTTTTCTATCCTTATTAAGAACTGTAGGCAAGTGTACATACACCGGCTTATCCCAACCAAATACTTCATATAGATAAATATGTTTAGGTGTAGATGGTAGCCATTCTTCTCCTCTTACTATATGAGAAATTTTCATCAAATGATCATCTACTACTACAGCCATGTGGTATGTTGGGAATCCGTCAGATTTCAAGAGAACTTGATCATCCATATCATCTGTATTTATGACTATATCCCCTCTTACTAAATCAGTAAAATGAACATCGTAATTTTTTGGTAATTTTAATCTTACAACGTAGTCTTCACCATTTGCTACTCTTTCCTTAGCTTCATCCAAGGTTAAACTTCTACAGAAACCATCATATTTTGGAACTAATCCTTTTATCTTTTGCTCATCTCTAACAGTATCAAGTCTTTCCTTGGAGCAGAAGCAGTAGTAGGCATGACCACTTTCTATTATTTCATCAACATACTTCTTGTATAGATCTAATCTCTCTGATTGAATATATGGACCATAGTCACCTCTTTGAACAACTTGACCCTTTTCAATAAATACTCCTTCGTCATATTTAACACCAGCCCAACTAAGGGATTCGATTAAATTTTCTATTGCTCCCTCTACTAATCTAGTTTGATCCGTATCCTCTATTCTCAAAATCAATTGACCATTCTTGCGTCTAGCAAATAAATAATTGTATAAAGCTGTTCTAAGTCCCCCAATATGTAGATATCCCGTTGGACTGGGAGCAAATCTTACTCTAACATCCTTCAATCTTGACACCTCCAGAATTAATTAATTTATATTATATCCTACAAATTTGTAAGTATCAACCTTCATAATTAGTTTTAGCAAAAAAACAAACCCTTAAACATAAGGGTTTATTTAAAATCTTCAATAAATTTAATTTTTTTCTCTAAATGACTGCTTAGCTCATCCACGGTAATTAAATTCTCAAGCCTCAAGATTTTAAGTATTTCCATAGTATCCTCGCATAAATCAATTAATTTAAGAACCATTACAATCAATACCCCTTTTCTCCAGATATTCCTTATTATAATGATATGCTAAGACATGTCATGTTAGAAATTATTATTTTAAGTTTACTCCAGCCTTGTCAAATTCTTCCCTAACCAAATTGTATATCTCATCTTCCATTATTTCTAGCTTTTCTTCAGAATTTCTTAAAGAATATTCAACAATTGACTCAGAGGCTTTCTTACCTACTGTAATTTGTATAGGAATACCTATTAATTCCCTATCATTAAACTTAACCCCTGGTCTTTCATTTCTATCATCTAATAAAACTTCAACACCTAAGTCTAATAATTGATTATAGATTTTTTCAGCTAGAGCCATTTGTTCTTCATTCTTTATATTTATTACTGTTATAATCCCATGATAAGGTGCAGTATTAAGTGGCCATACAATACCTTTTTCATCATGATGTTGTTCAATTATTGCAGCAACACTTCGCGTAACACCTATGCCATAAGACCCCATCCAGAATACCTGCTCCTTACCATTTTCGTCCAGATATTTCGCCTTTAATCCTTCAGAATATTTCGTACCTAGTTGGAATATATTACCTACTTCAATTCCTCTATCCATGACTAATACATCATCACATTCAGGGCATTTATCCCCTTCTTCTATTAGCAATAGATCTTCTACAATCTCACCTTCAAAATCTCTAGCATAATTTGCATTGACTATATGATAGTCTGTTTCATTGCCCCCTACTACTAAGTTCCTCATCTTAGTGATTCTTGAATCTAGGACAAGCCTAGTATCTTTCTTTAAACCAATAGGTCCAGTAAAACCTGCATCTGCGCCACTTATGCTACGTATCATCTCTTCATCTGCCATCTCTACATCATGCCCGCCTAAGCCAAGATAATTAAATAATTTGGTTTCATTCAATTCTCTATCTCCTGGTATTATAACAACTACAGGTTCATTGTTGGCATTATATACTATAGCTTTTCCAAAATTGGATTTATCAATATCAAAAATATCTACTAAAGAATCTATGGTAGTTGCATCAGGTGTATGGACTTTTTCCAAGTCCAACATTTCAACTTCTTCATTGATATTTTCATATACAACTGCTGCTTTTTCATCAGTAGCTGCGTAGTCACAGGAATCACAATAAGCTATCAAACCTTCTCCAGCTTCTGACATAGCCATGAATTCATGGGATACTTTACCACCCATGGCACCTGTGTCACCTTGAACTACTCTAAATTTTAAGTTTAGTCTTTTGAATATTCTGTCATATGCTTCCCACATTATATCATATGCTTCTATCATTTTTTGTGGATTTGTGTCGAAAGAATAAGCATCTTTCATAATAAATTCTCTACTTCTCATCATACCAAACCTAGGTCTTTTTTCGTCTCTATACTTAGTCTGTATTTGGTAAAGATTTAGAGGCAATTGTTTGTATGATTTTATTTCATTTTTAATTAAATCTGTGAAATACTCCTCATGTGTTGGCCCTAAACAAAACTCTCTACCATGTCTATCAGATAATTTCCACATCTCTGGGCCAAAATCATCCCATCTTCCAGTAGCTTCCCAAAGTTCTCTAGGTTGAACAGCTGACATCAAAAGCTCCTGAGATCCTGATCTGTCCATTTCTTCTCTTACAATTTGTTCCACCTTTCTAATAACTCTATATCCAAGCGGTAGATATGAGTATACTCCACTAACTAGTTGTCTTATCATTCCTGCTCTTAAGAGCAACTGATGACTTGCTATTTCTGCTTCTGATGGAACTTCTTTTAATGTAGGCATATACATCTTTGACATTTTCATAAATAATCACTCCTCTTTATCTTAGCTTATTTTGTTTACATCGAATAAATTTATTCCTGCTTTGTCACCCATAACTACAAATACAAGAAAAGCCCCTCATCTCAAATAAGAGACGAAAGGCTATATTTCCGCGGTACCACTCTAATAATCCATAAGGATCACTTTGAAGCTATAACGTAGCCACCGTTTAGATATACTATCTTTCCATCTAAATGCTCTAGGACTGGTTCACTATCAAGTGGGTCAGAACTTCTCACCAAATCGTTCCTCTCTTGGACCATTAATAGTTACTACTTCCTTTCTTTGCTAATATATTGAATTCTACTAAATTAAAAATATATTGTCAACCATGATTTAAGCTTTGATCAATAAAGTTACGCCATATGACGACATACCTTCTTGTCTTCCGACAAAACCCAACTTTTCTGTTGTTGTAGCTTTAATATTTATATTATCAAGATCAGTATTTAATACTTTAGCTATATTAGCCCTCATATCATCAATATATGGGGCTAGTTTTGGTAGCTCTGCTCCGATAGTTGCATCTATATTGCCAATCTTATATTCTTGTCCATCCATGATCTTATATACTTTTTCTAATAAGAAGATACTGGATATGTCCTTGTATTTCTGGTCCGTATCAGGGAAGTGTTTGCCAATATCTCCTAGGGCCAATGCTCCCAATATACTGTCCATTATTGCATGTATCAATACATCAGCATCAGAATGACCTAGCAAGCCTTTCTCATAGGGTATATGAACACCACCTAATATAAGTTTTCTATTTTCAACTAATTGATGTACATCATAGCCAAATCCAATTCTCATAGTTTTCACCTACCTACTTCTATAAAAGATTCCACTTCTAGATAATAAATTATCCATATCCTTAGAAAGAGATTCTGCGATAATTAAGTCTTCTGGTGTAGTTATCTTGATATTGTCATAAGAGCCCATTATCATTTTGATATCATAGCCCATTTTTTCCACCAAGGAGCTGTCATCTGTAGCTACAATCCCTTCATTAATAGCGTATTCATAGCCCCTCTTGATTAGATCTGCCCAGAAGCATTGAGGGGTTTGAGCTGCCCACAGGAGACTTCTCTTTGGAGTATGGTGGACTACTTCCTTGTCATTGATTACTTTTATGGTATCCTTGACAGGTACTCCAATCACACATGCTCCATGTTCAATAACACCCTTTATTCCATCTTCTATGTGTTCTTTTCTAACAAATGGTCTTGCACCATCATGGGTCAAAACTATGTCTGTATTTTCATTTAAAGCTAATAAACCATTATATATAGAATCTTGTCTTTCTTTCCCACCACGAACAATGTTGGTAACCTTTTTAAAGCCATATCTTTTTACGATTTCTTTTCTACAATACTCTACTTCTTCCTCTTTAGAAACTAATATAATTTCATCTATATACTTTGACTCTTCAAATTTTTCTAATGTGTGTGTCAAAATCGGTTTATTATCTATAGCAATAAATTGCTTATTTATCTTGCTTCCCATTCTATTGCTCATACCAGCTGCTGCTATAATCACAGACACGTAGTAATTATTATACATTGTTTTCACCTCTCAATTTTATATTATAGCATAAGTTATGTTTATTGAAAGTTAAAAATTGCTTACTAAATAGCAAAAGACCCCTAAGGGGTCTTTATGTAAGCTACACAGCTCTATCTGCCAGTGATTTTGGTTTTGCAAATATCATTCTTCCTGCAGATGTTTGTAATACACTTGTTACTATAACATCAATAGTTTCTCCGATAAATTTTCTACCTGATTCAATTACAATCATAGTACCATCATCTAGGTAGGCTAGTCCTTGACCGGACTCCTTGCCGTCTCTGACAACCTGTACTACCATTTCTTCTCCTGGCAAGACTACAGGCTTCACAGCATTAGCCAATTCGTTTATATTTAAAACGTCTATCCCTTGTACTTCTGCAACTTTGTTTAGATTATAATCATTTGTAATAATCTTACCTTTAAGTAATTGAGTAAGCTTTAATAATTTTGAGTCTACTTCTTGTACATCTTCAAAATTTTTGTCATGAATAATCACTTCGATATCCAACTCTTTTTGAATTTTGTTAAGGATATCAAGCCCTCTCCTACCTCTATTTCTCTTTAGTCCATCAGAAGAATCTGCTATGTGTTGTAATTCTTCCAATACAAATTCTGGGATTACAAGTGGTCCTTCAATAAATCCAGTTTTGCATATGTCTGCTATTCTTCCATCAATTATAACGCTTGTATCTAGAACCTTTGGACATGATTTATATGTGTGTTTTATTCTGTCCCTTGATCCTCTTCTTAAAGAACCTAAATCACCTATGGCAGAAGAAATATCTTCCCTCTTACGAGTCATAACCTTAACCCCTAAATATCCAAATATACCATACACTAGCAATTGACCTACAAATGCAACGTAAGGAATTCTGATATTATCCAATGGTTGGCTAACCAGGAAAGCAATTATAAGCCCGATAATCAATCCGAAAGAAGCTAAACCTATATCCTGAAATGAATACTTTTGTAGCTCATTTTCAATAAAGGCAATTAATTTTTTGACCTTCGAAATAATCGTCGGTGATAAAATAAAAGATATAATTGCGAATAAAAGCGACATACTAACATAAATTGCTACTGCTTTCCATCTACCATCAGATATATTCAATATTTCTAAAAGAAAAATTAATCGAACTATACCTGCTCCTAGTAATCCCCCTAGGATACCAATAACAAACTTAGTAATTTTATTAAGCATAAACTCACCTCCTTATATTTATTTCCACAATTTAAAATTATATAACAAAATTATTTAATTAAAATACTTTTAAAAATTTATTCTTCAATAGATACTTCTTCTGATGACTCTTCTTCCTCTGTTTCACTAATTGCATCTATAACTAGTTCTTCAACTTCTTCTACACTTAGATCCCAAACTAAAACCATTTCTGAGACAAGCATTTGTTTTGCATCGTTAAGCATTTTACGTTCTCCAGTTGATAAACCCTTTT
>CAZXWU010000041.1:0-12116 GCA_964644495.1 uncultured Tissierella sp. | reverse complement strand
ACCTACATCGATGCTAGACCCAACAGGAAGAATAGAGGTAATGAATACTATTAAGAAATTAAACAAAGAAGAAGGCAAGTCCATAGTATTGATTACCCACTATATGGATGAAGCAGTCCAAGGTGATAGGATAGTGGTAATGGCTGATGGAGAGATCCGGATGGAGGGAAACCCTAAGGAAGTATTCAGTCAAGTAGATAAAATAAAGGAAATCGGATTAGATGTTCCTCAGATAACCGAATTAGCATACGAACTAAGGAAAGAAGGCATAAATATCCCTGAAGATGTCCTAAGTGTAGAGGAGTTGTTAAGATTACTATGATAATAGATATAAGAAATTTAACCTACACCTATAGCCAAGGAACTCCTTTTGAGTCTAAAGCACTTGATAATATCAGTCTAGGAATTGAAGAAGGAGAATTTATTGGTCTAATAGGCCATACAGGATCAGGAAAATCCACCCTAGTTCAACATCTAAATGGTCTTATAAAGCCAACTTCTGGTGACATCATCATAGACGGGATAAATATAGCAGGTAAGGATGTAAAACTTAAAAACATAAGACAAAAAGTTGGACTTGTATTCCAATATCCAGAGTATCAACTATTTGAAGAATCCGTATATAAAGACATAGCCTTTGGCCCAAATAATTTAGGACTTAGTGAAGAAGAAGTAGATAAAAGGGTAAAAGGCTCAATGGAAGTAGTAGGTTTAGACTTTGAATCCTTAAAGGACAGATCCCCCTTTGAACTAAGTGGGGGACAAAAGCGAAGAGTAGCAATAGCAGGGGTTATTGCAATGAAGCCAAAGGTCCTAGTCCTAGATGAGCCAACAGCAGGACTAGATCCACATGGTAGAGACGAGATTTTAAGGGAAATCTATGAATTATTTAAAAAAGAAGGAATCACAATAATACTAGTATCTCACAGTATGGAAGATGTAGCTAAGCTAGTTGATAGAATTCTAGTTATGCATAATGGAAAGATTGTAATGGATAATAAAACTAGAGAAATTTTTAAAAGAGCAGACGAGCTTGAGAGTATAGGTCTTGGAGTTCCTCAGATAACCAAATTTATGAAGGAATTTAGGGCTTCGGGAAATGATGTACGAGAAGATATCCTTACAGTTGAAGAAGCAAAAGATGAACTACTGAGATATTTAAGGAGAAGAGAAGATGATTAGAGATATTACAATCGGACAATATTATCCTGGTGATACATTTATCCACAAACTAGATCCAAGGATAAAGATAATAATCATTGCACTTTTTATAGGATCCTTATTTTTTATAACTAATTTTTATCCTTATATATTTATAGTCGCTTTTATTTTGATAGCAGTAAAAGTATCAAAAGTACCCATCAAATTTATATTAAAGGGACTAAAACCTTTGATGTTTTTGATAATGATCACTTTTTTTATCAATATATTTATGACAAAGGGTGAAGTATTGTTTGAAATTGGGCCACTTGCCGTAACCAAAGAGGGTTTACGACAGGCATTCTTCATGGCCATAAGATTGATATTCTTGATCACAGGGACATCCTTACTCACACTGACAACTTCTCCAATATCATTAACTGATGGGATAGAAAAACTACTATCACCTTTTAAAAAACTTGGATTACCAGCCCATGAACTAGCCATGATGATGACAATAGCACTTAGATTTATACCAACATTATTAGAAGAAACAGATAAGATAATGAAAGCACAGATGGCAAGAGGTGCTGACTTTGAATCTGGTAATATCCTAAGAAGAGCTAAAAATTTGGTACCCCTATTAGTACCCTTGTTTATCAACGCCTTCAGAAGGGCAGATGAATTAGCTACAGCAATGGAAGCTAGATGTTATAGGGGTGGGGATAGTAGAACTAGGCTAAACGAATTGGTCCTAAGAAGAACTGACATAGCCACACTTGGGGCAATGTTATTATTCTTTGGATTTATAATATCAACAAGATATATTTAGGTGTTAATATGAGAAATATTAAACTTGTAATAGAGTATGAAGGTACAGGATATTCAGGTTGGCAGTCACAGAATAATGCACTGGGTATTCAGGAGGTAATTGAAAAAGCCATAAAGAAAACAACTGGGGAAAAGGTAAAGCTTGTTGCATCAGGTAGGACAGATGCTAAAGTACATGCAAAAGGGCAAGTAGCAAACTTTTTTAGCAAGTCTTCCATACCTGGAAACAAAATCAAAATTGCCTTGAATATAAACTTACCAGATGATGTAAAGATTATTGAATCAGAAGAAGTGGATCTAGATTTTCATTCAAGATTTTCTGCAAAGAAGAAAAGATATAGATATATTATCTATAATGGCAAAATGCCAAGACCCTTATATAGAAATTTCTCCTACCATGTAAGTAGGAGCTTAAATATAGATGAGATGAGAAAAGCCACTAAATACTTCATAGGAGAACAGGACTTTGGAAGTTTCCTAGGGCGAGGTGCCATTGTTCATACAACAGTTAGAGAGATATTTAGTATGGATATAATTGAAAATGGTGAATTTGTAGAGATAGTAGTAGAGGGAAAGAGTTTTTTAAAAAATATGATAAGAATAATTGTCGGTACATTGATCTTTGTAGGAATAGGCAGAATAAAAAGTAAAGATGTCGAGAAAATAATAGAAGGTAGAAAGAGAATTTTAGCAGGACCTACCGCTCCGCCACATGGACTATTTTTAGAAAAAGTCTACTATGACTAAAATCCTCTTGACATTGTATTTTACATGTATTAGAATATATAAGAGTGTTTAAAAAGGCCCGGAAACTTTTTTTATACCTCGAAAATATATAATTAAATGTTTGGTATAAGGAGGGAAATCAATGAAGAGCTATATGGCAAAAACAAATGAAGTAGATCAAAAATGGTATGTAATTGATGCTGAAGGAAAGGTATTAGGTAGACTTGCTTCAGAAGTATCAACTATACTAACTGGTAAGAATAAACCGATATATACTCCTCATATAGACACAGGAGATTTCGTTATAATTATAAATGCAGAGAAGATAAAGCTTACAGGCAAGAAATTAGAACAATTAAACCACACTTACCACACAGGACATCCAGGTGGACTAAAGGAAATTCCTTATAAGAAGTTGATGGAGGAAAAACCAGAGAAAATAATCGAACTTGCAATAAAGGGTATGCTACCAAAGAATAAAATAGGTAGAGCGATGATAAAGAAACTTAAAGTATACGCAGGTCCAGAGCACAAACACGAAGCTCAACAACCAGAAATATACGAACTATAAGATTGGAGAAAGGAGGACTGTAAATGGCTGTAACACAATATTGGGGAACAGGAAGAAGAAAGACTTCTATTGCCAGAGTTAGATTAGTCCCAGGAAATGGTAATGTACTAATAAATAATAAAGATGTAGAAGATTATTTTAATTATGAAACCTTAAGAACAATTGCTAGAGAACCACTAGTAATTACAGAGCAATTAGATAAATTTGATGTACTAGTTAATGTAGAGGGTGGAGGATTTACTGGTCAAGCAGGTGCCATAAGACACGGTATAGCAAGAGCTTTACTAGAGGTAGATCCAGAACTAAGACCTATACTTAAAAAAGCTGGTCATTTAACAAGGGATCCTAGAATGAAGGAAAGAAAGAAATATGGATTAAAAAAAGCAAGAAAAAGCCCACAATTCTCAAAGAGATAAAATATTTAAAGCGTCAGAGGTTATATGCCTTTGGCGTTTTTTTATGTTTTGGAATATTCATCTTGGCTTATTGATATAGATTAGGTATAGTTGTAATAAGGGAGCTGGTTTTATGTTTATGATACCTATATTAATAATTTTTATATTAAGTTTAGCTTTTATTAACCATTTTATTGAATTAGTACAGAAGATGATAAAAAAAGAAGACTACACATCTATTAGAACTAAATGCATGATTACATTTAGTTTAATGGTAACATCACTAGCAATATTTAATCTTTTTTTACTGATAATTTATAGCAAAAGATAAAAACGCCAGTGCTTCTAACTCTGGCGTTCTCACTAAATCAATCTACCTCTCACTAAGTTCTATAAACTTCTCAATATCCTTTTCAATCAAGCTAAGGGATTGTCTAAAGAATTCAGGATTAGTTATATCTATCCCTACCATAGCTGCTACATCTTTGATATTATTCTTACCAGTAGCATTTAATAACTTATCATATTCATCGACAAAATCCTCGCCCCTATTTAAATACTCAGCATATATTCCCTTAGCAAATAATAGACCAAAGGCATATGGGAAGTTGTAGAAATTTCTACCAGCTGAGTAATAATGGGTCTTGTTGATCCACATATATGGATGTAGGAAGTCATGATCTAGTCCATCTCCGTATGCTTCTTTTTGGGCTTCTATCATAAGTTTTTTAAGTTCATCAACGGAGAGGGCATGGTCTTTTCTTGTTTCAAATAGTTTTGTTTCAAATACATATCTACTATATATATCTACAATTACTTGACCAGCACCTGATATAGAAGCCTCTAGAATTCCAAGTCTTTCTTCATCATTTGATTTGTCAAGCTGAGCATTTTCTACTATAGTTTCACAGAATATAGAAGCAGTCTCAGCTATTGGCATTGGGTACCTACTATTGAGTATGGATTCATCCCTAAGGTTTAAGCCATGATATCCATGTCCCAGCTCATGAGCAAGGGTAGTCATATTTGAGAAGCTACCTTCAAAGTTAGCCATTATTCTACTTTCTCCGATAGGATGTATATTTGAGCAGAAGGCCCCACCCCTTTTACCTTGTCTAGGTTCCACATCAAGCCATTTGTTTTCGTAGGCATTTTGTGCAAAATCAGCTAACTTATCACTAAAACTTCTAAAGTTATCCACTACAAAGTCCATTGCTTGCTCATAAGTGAAGTCTATATCCACATTTCCCACTGGAGCAAACATATCATAGAAAGGCAATCCATTATCATGACCAAGGATTTTCCCCTTTTGTCTATAGTATTTTTGAAATACTGGTAAATACTCTTTAATAGCTGTAAACATAGAATCAAGGGACTCTCTATCCATACGAGACTGTATAAGGACTTCCTCCAAAGGTGTATAGCCTCTTAGGTCAGTTAGGGTGATTACTTCCCCTTTTATACCATTTAAAGCTGCTGCTGAGGACTCTTCTATTTTCTTATAAGCCTTAAGTTCAGCTTCATAGGCAGTCTTTCTTATATTAGCATCCTTATTATATGCAAGGTTTCTTACCATTGGAAGAGGTAGGAATTTTTTCTCACCATCTAGTTCAATATCTACAAGTAAATTGGATACCACTTTATTTTGTAGATTAGTCCAGGCTCTTGAACCTGTATTTCTCATTTTAGATATAAGAACTTCTTCCTTTTCGCTTAACATATATTTAGCGCTTCTCTTAATTTCTTCTAAATAAAACTTATGGTATTTTAGAAGGTCTGAAGACTTAATGATTTCGTCTAGATTATCTAGTTCTTTTACAAACTTTTGGAAACTTACCTGTGGCATGGTAAGGTCTGTGCCTAGTACTGATAATTGTTCTAGATACACTAAGGCCTCTTCGTTATTGGCATCTACACTAGATGTCAAACTTGCAAAAGTAATCAGCTTGCCTAATAGTCCAGAGATCTCTTTAGTATAATCAATATAGGATTCTAATTTACCCTTAGGGTTTTCAAAGTTGTTTAAATTTTCATTACTCCAATTATTGAAATTACTTATAGACTCCCTTATATTATTAAGATCACCTTGATATTCTTCAGAATCAAATCCTGAATATAATTCATTTAAACTCCACCTCATAGTAACACACCTTTCAAATTTATTTCGACTCACTAAGAACATTATAACATAATACTTTATTCTTAAAAGGGAAATTAATCATCTTATCTTTTCCTATACGTGCAATTCGAGAACCGTCCCCGAATTGCATACTCGACCATAGTAAAAATTTCAATAGGCTTGTCTAAATATTGAGATTTTGGGTAGTAATTTATTGAGGTGATATTAATGAGACTTTCAGGAGTCATAAGTATAATATTAGTATTTCTTTTAATCTATCGTATAGGTGAAATAAAAAACAAAAGCAAGGCACGAAATATTTACATACTTATCTTTATAGGGCTAATCATCATCAATGGGTTTATCCTTTATGATTATGTGCAGATAAAGAGTAGCTACAATCATTCCACATATATTACATACCAAAATTTACTGGATAGGATTGATGATGTGACTAGATTTGAAATAGGCGATAGCTCAGATTTAGAAGGGTTTAAAGATTCTATAGAAAGATTAAATTCTCAGGTAAGCCTATTAGGCCTTCAGATAGACGAGGCAAGCTTAATCAGAGGGTCAAAGAAAGACATTATTTCCAATCTAGATTTATTGACTTTAGAGCTACATGCACTAACCAACTATCAAGATGGAATCATTATGCGCCAAGAAGGGATATCAGACGACACTATATCACTTTATGATGAGTTCAAAGTAAAGCTTGTAGACTTAAGGGAAGTTTTAGATGTTGAGGAAAATAGAGTATCTAGAAATCTCTTTGGAATTGCTCAATATAGGTTAAAGTCGGGAAAAAGCCAATTGGGGGAGCTAGATACTGTTATAGAATCCATATCACAAATTAATTCCCGTTTAATGAGGTAAATAAGTGGCAACCCTCAATAATTTTGGTATAAAATTTTTGAAGGAGTGAGAATAATGCTAAGATGGGCATTGATATTTTTAGTGATAGCTATAGTTGCGGGACTGTTTGGATTTAGAGGGATTGCAGGAACATCTGCTGGCATATCTAAATTCTTATTCTTCATAATTTTTGTAGTAATAGTCCTTGGGATAATATTTGCAAGTTCTTTATTTTAGAAAAGTATGGGATGGTATATTGATATATACCATCCTTATTATTGTGGCTCTTATATTCCTATCCAAAATAGAAAGCAAAACTTAGCTTGACTTAGGAATATAGGCAGGATTAGAACAATATATTCTTATATAAGAGGTGATTATATGAGAGTATTCTGTATAAGAAAAAGAACTCTATACATATCTATAGGATTGCTTATAGTCCTGGTGCTTATGGGCAAATTTTTACATCATAGATTTGCAGCTAAGGAGGTATTTTACTTACCTATTACAAATAAGATAATAGGTATTGATCCTGGTCATGGTGGTGTAGATCCAGGAGCTGTAAGTAAAAGTGGAGTTCTAGAAGATGAGATAAATCTAGCGATAGGATTGAAACTAAAAAGATTAGTAGAGCAAAGTGGTGGTATAGCTATAATGACTAGGGAAGAGGACAAAGGCCTATATACAGAACAATCCACAACCCTTAGGCAGATGAAGACAGAAGATCTAATCAATAGAAAAGAATTAATAGAGGATGCAGGATGTGACCTATTTGTCACTATACACATGAATAGTTTTACGAATTCAAGATATTCTGGTGCTCAGACCTTTTACTATGACGGAAATCTAGAAAATGAAAAACTAGCAGGGATTATTCAGGATGAACTTAGAAATGTCCTAGACAAAGAAAACAGAAGGGCTGCAGCAGTCAGAGACGATGTGTATCTAATAAAGGAATTGGGGATTCCATCGGTGTTGGTGGAAGCAGGCTTCTTATCTCATCCTGAAGAAGAGAGATTGCTTCAAACAGAAGAATACCAGGAGAAAATTGCATGGGCTGTATACGTAGGAATAATGAAATATCTAAATGGAATATAAAAGCGGTGGATATTATGTTAACTTATCCACCGCCGGTTGTGGATAATGTGGATAAAGTGGATAGATATATATTCTTATTTAGATAGGGCCATATCTGCGTCTTTTAGAAGAGATATTATTTCTAAATGCTGTGGACAAACTTGTTCACATTCTCCACACTCAGTACATACACTACTATCTTTTCCCTTGTCTATGAAGTTTTTATATGTGGATATTGAGTGGTCTTCAGTACCATATATATAATAATTATTATAGAGGGAAAATATATTTGGTATAGATACACCATGTGGGCAAGGCATACAATAATCACAGGAGGTGCATCCCACTTTTGTTCTTTCTCTATATAGGTGGCTTACTTCATCTATTAATTCATGTTCCTGTGAAGTAAGGGATTGAGCTAATGAATCACTAGTAAGCTTTATATTTTGTTTAACCTGATCTAAAGTAGACATCCCGCTTAGGACTACTGATACTTCTTCAAAATCATAGACCCATTTTAGAGCCCACTCGGCTGGTTCTCGTTTTATACTACTCTTATTCCATACTTGTTTTACATCCTCTGGACCTGTCGCCAATTTTCCTCCTTTTATAGGTTCCATTATTACCAGGGAAATACCTTTTTCGTCAGCATATTTCAAACCATCAATTCCTGCCTGATAATGTCTATCCATGTAATTTAATTGAATTAGAGAGAAATCCCAATTATAAGAGTCGATGATTTTCTTATAGACCGGAAGTTCATCATGGAAGGAAAATCCTGCATATTTTATCTTACCTTTTTCTTTAGCTTCATCTAGGAATTTAAGTATATTTAGCTTTTCTATCCTATTCCAAGTTTTTTCATGTAATGAATGTAGCAAATAGAAATCTATGTAATCCACATCTAGTTTCTCAAGTTGTTCATCTAATAGCTTTTCAAAGTCCTGGTAAGTTTCAGCTAACCATACTGGCATTTTTGTAGCCAGATATACCTTTTCTCTATAACCATTCTTTAGAGCTTTACCTACAAATATCTCTGAATTCCCCTGATGATAATTGTAAGCAGTGTCTATATAGTTGACTCCATTGTCAATTGCATAATGAAGCATCTCAGTAGCCTTTTCCTCATCGATTTGGCTTGAGTCTCCATTTAAAACTGGAAATCTCATACATCCAAATCCTAGTAAAGAAACGTCCAACTTATCCCTAGTAAATTTACGATATTGCATATTCACAAAACCCCTTTCATATAAATCAAATAATTAATTTGTATCTTATCTATCAATAGTTTAGTTGCATATTTATCGGGTACAATAATTATAATATAGGAGTATTATACCATAAATGAAAGGAGTGGTTCAATGGATGGCAAAAAAACGCCCCTTTATAATGAACATGTATCATTAAAGGGCAAGATTGTAAACTATGCTGGATGGATGTTACCAGTACAATATGAGGGCTTGGTTCCTGAGCATAATGCTGTAAGAAATGCTGCAGGAATTTTCGACGTGTCTCATATGGGATCCATCTTTGTAAAGGGTAAGGATGCAAAAGATTATCTAGATTACTTAATGACAAATGACATCTCTAGTTTAAATCAAAATCAGATTGTTTACACATTTATGTGTTATCCTGATGGAGGAGTAATTGATGATCTCTTAGTATATAAGTTTGATGATGACAAGTACTTCTTAGTAGTAAATGCAGCAAATCTCAATAAGGATTATAAATGGCTATCGGATAACAAAGAAGACTTTGAAGTTGAGCTAGATAACATTTCAGATAAGACATCTATACTTGCTGTACAAGGTCCATCAGCGGAGAAGATTTTACAGGAAATCACAGACATTGATTTATCACAACTAAAATTCTTCCATTTTGAAGACAATATAAAGGTAGCTAATGCAAAGGCTATGATATCAAGAACAGGTTACACAGGAGAAGACGGATTTGAAGTTTTTCTAGATAATGATGATCTAGTAGATGTATGGAGAAAGATATTAGAGGCAGGCAGTGAATATGGAATAAAACCTGCTGGACTAGGTAGTAGAGATACATTAAGATTTGAAGCATCACTGCCACTATATGGTAACGAATTATCCAAAGACATAAACCCTCTTGAAGCTGGCTTTAAGTTCTTTGTTAAGCTTGACAAGGAAGGTGACTTCATAGGCAAGCAAAGTCTTAACCAAGTGTGGAAAGATGGACTAGAGAGGAAGCTAGTAGGCTTTGAGATGGTTGACAGGGGTATACCTAGAGAAGGATACGAGATTTACAAAGGAGAAGAAAAGATTGGCCATGTAACTACAGGCTATATGAGTCCAAGTCTAAATAAAAATATTGGGAATGGGCTGATTAAAGCAAGTGAAGCTGGATTAGGAAATGAAATTGAAATAGTCATAAGAAATAGAAGGTCAAAGGCAAAAATTATAAGCAAAAATTTCTTAAAGAATAAGTAGTATTCTTGTAATCCTGAGGGCTAGTGAAGGATATTGACAGGCTACACAAGTTAAATAAAAAATAATAGGAGGTAATTAGTATGACAGTATTAAAAGATCTATATTACACAAATGACCATGAGTGGGTAAAGGTTGAAGGCAATGAAGCTTATGTAGGTATAACACATTTTGCTCAAGACCAATTAGGAGACATAGTCTATGTTGAGCTTCCAGATGTAGATGATGAGTTTGAAGTAGATGATGACTTTTCAGCAATTGAATCTGTAAAAGCTGCTTCTGATATCTATATGCCAATAGACGGAAAAATTATAGAAATCAATGAAGAACTATTAGATGCACCAGAACTAATAAATGAGGATGCTTATAAAAACTGGCTAGTAAAAATAGAGATTGCTGACATAGGACAATTAGAAGATTTAATGTCAAGTGAGGAATACGAAGAGTTAATAGCAGAGGAGGAATAAGATGTTTCCTTACATTAGTATAACACCTGATGATGAGCAAAAGATGCTAGAGGCCATAGGACTAACTTCTATAGATGAGTTATTTGATGATATTCCAAAAGAGGTTGCTTTTAATAGGGATTTCAATTTAGATCTATCTAAGTCAGAACTAGAAGTTAGGTCATACTTAACTAAGTTGTCTCGTAAGAATTGTTCACTAGATGACTTGACCTCTTTCTTGGGAGCTGGTGCTTATGATCATTATATACCATCAGTAGTCAACCATATCATATCTAGAAGTGAATTCTATACATCCTATACACCATATCAACCAGAGATAAGTCAGGGTACACTACAGTATCTATTTGAATATCAAACATTGATATGTAACTTAACAGGCATGGATGTATCAAATGCATCATTATATGATGGAGGAACTGCTATAACTGAGGCAGCTCTAATGGCAGCAGCAGTAGCTAGAAAACAGGATATTATCATATCAAAGACAGTTAGGCCTGAGGCAAGAAAAATCCTAAAGACATATGCTCATATACAGGATTTAAATGTAATAGAGGTGGATATTAAGGATGGAGTTACAGACTTAGACCAACTAGATTCTTTAGTTAATGAGGATACTGCAGCTGTAATTATACAGAGTCCAAACTTCTTTGGATTAATAGAAGATATAGAAGAGACTGCAAATATTACTCATAAGGGCAAGAAGGCATCCCTTATTACTTCAGTAGATCCAATATCCTTGGGGATACTTAAAAAACCTGGTGATTTAGGTGCAGATATAGTAGTAGGAGAAGGCCAAAGTATGGGTATACCATTATCCTTTGGTGGACCATATTTAGGATTTATGGCTACAAGTAAAGATTATATGAGAAAACTACCAGGTAGGATAGTAGGACAAACGGAAGATTTAGATGGCAAAAGATCATTTGTACTGACTCTAACAGCAAGGGAACAGCATATCAGAAGGGAAAAGGCAACTTCTAATATCTGTTCAAATCAAGGTCTAAACACATTAGCTGCTACTGTCTATATGGTAACCTTAGGTAAAGAAGGTCTTAGAGAAGTAGCCCTACAAAGTACAAAGAAGGCACATTATGCATTGAAGAAGCTAACAGAATCTGGAAAATATAAGAAGGTATTTGATAAACCATTCTTTAAAGAATTTGTAGTCACATCTGAAATAGATCCAGAAGAAATCTCATCTACATTGAGAGGGTCAGATATAATAGGTGGTTATGATTTAGGTGAAGATTATCCCCAATATAAAAATTCAGTCCTATATGCAGTGACTGAGAAGAGAAGCAAGGCAGAAATAGATAAACTTAGTAGTGTATTGGAGGGGATATAAATGAAGACTTACGATAAGTTGATATTTGAAATTTCTAAACCTGGTAAACAAGCTTATAGACTACCGCCTTTAGATGTAGAAGATATAGATATAGAGGATTATATTCCAGAAGAGTTTTTAAATAAAGAAGATTT
>CAZXWU010000040.1:0-12361 GCA_964644495.1 uncultured Tissierella sp. | reverse complement strand
ATCCTCTAATTTTTTTTCAAAAAGTATTGACAAAATAAATATAGTGTAGTAAACTATCTATAGTAAATGAATTTGAAACAAAGAAAAGGAAGTGCATAAAACATGGAAAAAGTATTGGAGAAAGCAATTAAAAAGGCTAAAGACATTGATAAAAAAAGGCAAGGCAATGAAGCTTTAGGAATCCTGTCAGGAATTCCACTAGCTCTTACAGATGATATTACTACAAAGGGAATATTGACTAAAGCAGGGAGTAAGATGCTAGAAAAATATATACCTCCTTTTAATGCAAGTATTATAGATAGACTTTATGATGAGGATTCAATTTTACTAGGGAAAGTGAAGGTAGAGGAATTTGGCCTAAGCCCATCTAAATCAGTATCTGAGATTCTAGATTCCAAAGGGGCACTGTTTGGATTGGGTGCTTCAATGGATTCCAATAGGTATTCAATGAAAGGGACCTTTGGATTGATATCTAGATATGGCCTTATAGGACCTACATCATCTTTTGATCAAGTAATACCAATTACAAATTGTGTAGAGGATTTAGCTCTTGTACTAAATAGTGTGGTTGGATATGACAAAAGGGATTCCGCATCTTTAAATAAGGAAAAGGTAGATTATAGAAATTCTTTAACTGGAGATATCAAGGGATTTAAAATTGCTGTTCCTACTGAGCTTACAGACGACATGGAGGAAATTATAAAAGATCTAGAAGGTCAGGGTACTGTAGTAGACCAGGTTAAGATTTCGACTTTAGAATATATCCTCCCTGTGTATAAGGTTCTAGCAAGTGCTGAATTTGCATCTATATCTGCTAGATATGACGGTATAAGTCTAGGTTATAGAGCTGATCTATTTGAAGATATTGATGAACTATATAAAAAGACTAGATCTCAAGGATTTTCTAAAGAAGCTAAGAAGGCTATAATGTTTGGAAATTATGCAATTAGCTCAGGCCAATATGAAAGCCTATATAAGCAAGCCCAGAAGGTGAGAGGAATGATTAAGGAAGAATTTACCAAGATTATTGGGGAGTATGGATTGATAATCTTGCCACATGGTGTAAAAGAGGACTATGATATAGTAGCCAATGTAACGGGATTGCCTGCAATTACAATCCCTAATGGTATTCAGTTGATAGGTCCTTACCTTGGAGAAGAAGACCTAATAAGACTTGCATATACAATAGAGAGTCAAGGAGGTAGAAAATAATGGCTAAGGAATATGAAATCGTCATGGGTTTAGAAACCCATGTAGAGTTAAAGACCAAGACCAAGATATTTTGCTCTTGCACAACAGAGTTTGGAGGAGAGCCTAATAGCCATTGTTGTCCTGTGTGTATTGGACTTCCTGGGGCTTTACCAGTCTTGAACAAGCAAGTAGTCAACTATGCAATAAAAGCAGGCCTGTCGACAAATTGTGAGGTCTCAAGGTTTAGTAGGCAGGATAGAAAGCACTACTTTTATCCAGACCTAGCTACATCCTATCAAATATCTCAAGGAGCTAAGGCCCTATGTCATAATGGACACTTGGATATAGAAGTCAAAGGGTCTACAAAATCCATAAGGATAAACAGGATTCATATAGAAGAGGATGCTGGGAAGTTAGTTCATCAAGAAGGTCTAGGCACATTAGTAGACTATAATCGTTCGGGAGTACCACTGATTGAAATAGTATCCGAACCTGATCTACGTTCTGCAGAAGAGGTTAAGGCATTTTTGCAAAAGCTAAGGGCAATAATGTTATATATTGATGTATCAGATTGCAAGATGAATGAAGGCTCCTTTAGATGTGATGTAAATCTATCAGTTAGAGAAATGGGATCAAGTGAATATGGTACTCGAACAGAGATGAAGAACCTAAACTCATTCCAATCAATCATGAGAGTTATTGAATACGAATCCCAACGTCAAATAAAGCTAATCAATGATGGAGGGGCTGTAACTCAGGAAACAAGAGGTTTTGACCAAGATTCTGGAAAGACATATTCCATGAGAAGGAAGGAAGATGCAGCTGATTATAGATATCTTCCAGATCCTGATTTAATGCCTATAGTTATTGATGATATAATGGTTGAATCTATTAAAGATAGTCTTGCGGAATTACCAGATGAGAGAAAGTCAAAGTATATGAACAAGTACGGTTTAAGTAGCTATGATGCAGAACAGTTGGTATCATCCAAGGATTTAGCTAATTATTTTGAGTCGGCAGCTAAATCATCCAAAAATACCAAGATATTAGCCAACTTATTGATATCTGAGGTCTTTAGATTTATAGATGTTGATGATTTTAGGGAACCATTTCCAGCTGAGTATTTGAGTGAACTGGTCAACTTAATAGAAGAAGCTATCATTAATATAAGTACAAGTAAAAAAATACTAGAAGAGATGATAGAGGGGACTAAGTCTCCTAAGGAAATAGTTAAGGAAAAGGACTTAGAACAGATAAATGATAGAGAAGTCTTAGTCACTATAATCGATGAAGTTCTAGAAAATAGTCAGAAGGCTGTAGAAGAATACAGATCAGGTAAGGGAAAAGCACTACAATCCATCCTAGGCCAAATCATGAGAGCTACAAGAGGAAAGGCAAATCCACAAATAGTAAATGAGATGGTCATAGAAAAAATACTGGAAGAATCCTAAGGATTCCTCCAGTACTCCCCTATATATACAAGTATAAGCAGGTCGTGTTATTTTTTAGGCAAACAAATATCAGGTTTTAAGGTAATAATTGAATAAATTTCAAATTGACAAACAATTCTGAAAGGACTATAATGAAAACGTAACCATATTTTTTATTTTTTTTATTATTATTATACTATTATTAGAAGGAGGTTTTTATATGAAAAAGATGGGATTAGCACAAAAGGTTCTTTTAGGGTTACTCGTTGGTGCAATTGTTGGTATTATTGTTCATTATATGCCAAGTGGTACCCTAAGGGATGCTGTCTTACTTGACGGTATATTCCAATTTGTAGGCCAGGTATTCCTAAGAGGAATAATGATGGTTGTAGTACCCCTAGTATTTGTTTCTTTAGTAAATGGTGCAGCTAGTATGGGTGACATCAAGAAACTGGGAAGAGTTGGTGGTAAAACAATTGGATTTTACTTAGTAACTACAGCAATAGCTATAGTTATAGGTCTTGTCATGGCGTTCTTAATCAGTCCAGGTGTTGGATTGGATATGGGGGCTATAGATGCTGTAGAGTACACGGCAAGAGAAGGTACTCCAATAGCACAGGTTCTTTATGAAATCGTTCCAAGAAACCCAATTCAAGCAATGGCAGAAGGAAATATGCTTCAAATTATTGTATTTGCTATATTAACTGGTGTAGCCTTAACTATGATTGGTGAAAAAGGTAAAAGAGTACTTGCATTATTTGATGAGTTAAATGAATTAGTAATGAAATTAGTTTCTATGGTTATGTCATTAGCTCCTATAGGGGTATTTGCTTTAGTAGCTAGAACCTTTGGACAAATCGGTATTGATGTAATAATACCATTAGGAAAATCTGTTCTTGCAGTTTATTTAGCTTTAGCTATACATTTAGTTGTTGTATATGGCGGATTGCTGAAAGGACTTACAGGGATGTCCATAATTAGATATGTTAAAAAACTTTCGCCAGCAATGTTGATTGCATTCTCTACGGCTAGTAGTGCTGCTGCATTACCAGTAAACATGGATATTACAACAAATAAAATAGGTGCTTCTAAGGATATTGCAGCATTTGCTCTTCCTCTAGGTAGTACAATAAATATGGATGGTACTGCTATATATCAAGGTGTAGCAGCTGTATTTATTGCGCAGGCATATGGAGTTGAAGTAACAGTGAGCATGGCACTTACCATTGTATTGGCAGCTACATTGGCATCAATTGGTACAGCAGGAGTTTCAGGTGCTGGAGCAATAATGCTTTCCATGGTATTGACAACAGTAGGTTTACCTCTTGAAGGAGTAGGATTAATATTTGGTATAGATAGAATATATGACATGGGTAGAACCGCTATGAATATAACTGGTGACTCTGTTTGTACAGCGATAATCGCAAAACAAGAAGGGGAATTTGACGAAGAAATTTGGAATACTGATTTTGCAAAAGAAGAGACAGCTTAGTATCTATATTTATTAGGGGGGCGCTAGCGCCCCTCTATTTTATTGCCTTTTTCTTGATAATAGGGACAATCTTTAATGGGTGTACTAGATGGTTTAGTCACCTCTTTTAAATTACATAAGCCATCATCTGCAAAAATACATTTTTCGGAACATGCAATCATTCTAAAGACGCCTCCTATAGTGAGATATATTTATATATTATCCTAACTTAATACTTATTATCCAAACACAAAACAATGCATATGCATGCATCTTTATTACATTATGGTTACATTATTCTTGATTCGTTGACATGATAATTCATAAAGTGATATAAATAACTTAGACAGATAATACATAGCAAGTGACAGGGGGGAAATTTTATGAGAAGGTTTAAGTGGATATTAATCCTTTCTTTATTAATGATTTTTAGTACGATTACAGCTTATGCAGATAATAGCGATATTATCCAAGTTAACATGGGTGGTAATATGTTAGATGTAAGGCAGGTTCCAATTTTATTGGATGGACAAGTGTTAGAATCAAAAATTCCCTCATTTATATATATAGATAGAACTTTAGTACCAGTAAGGTTTGTTCTAGAAAATTATGGAGCAGAGGTTACTTGGGATCAACCTACAAAGACAGCCACAGTTATACATGAAGAAAATACTGTTAAACTTACAATTGATTCTCCAGTAGCTTATATAAATGGTGAAAGCAAGGTTTTAGACAAAAACTCTATACCTAGATTGGTTACTTTTTTTGATGAAGATGCAAGGACAATGGTTCCTTTGGCTTTTATATCAGAATTACTAGGCTATGAAGTAGGATATGATGAAGTAAATAGACTGCCATTTATAAATACAAAACCGGCTCAAGAAGAACCAGTAGAGCCAGTAGAATCAGCCCCTAAGCCTATTGAAAAAGGCCCTGATAAAGATGTGGACTCACCTGCTACAATCACCGATATCTACATAGATAAGGGAAGTACTGACAAGCACAAGGTGATTATAAAAAGTGATGGAAATATCCACTATACTACTGAAATCCTAAAAAGGGATAAGCTTGTAATAGACATACATGATGCTAAACTAAATATAAAGGGTCAATATGATAAATCCGGAAGCTTAAACCTTAAGGATGATAATTTTACTAAAGTAGAATACTCTCAATATTCATATAAACCAGATGTGGTAAGGATAGCAATAACTATTACAGATAATCTAGATTTTGATATAGTCCCATCTAAAGATGGAAAGACAAATGTGATTTCATTTGTAAATAAAATTGATGATTTTAGGATAGAAAGTGTAGATGGCAAGGATTTAATATTGATACAAGGCAATGACAATATAAAATATAAGGTTATGAGACTAAAGAATCCAGAAAGAATTGTAATTGATATGATGGATACATCTTTATCATCTGGAACATATTTTGAATTTCCATATGAATTAGGTTTTATAAAGGGACTAAGAGTATCTCAATTTGAAGCTGATAATAACTATAGCTCATTAGACAGAATTGTAAGAGTTGTATTAGATGTTCAAGACATGGTAATAGATCCATTGATCAAGATAGATAATGTTGAAAATGACTTGCTTATCTACCCTGAAAAAAACCTATGGGAGGATATCTCCTATGATGCAGATGGTAAGGATAGGATACTTACCATAAATGATGTAGGAAATGCTAATTATTTACTTGAAAACTATCCTGAAAGGAAGGTATTGGAGATTATTGTACCTTCAGATTTAACTCAAATAGAAGAAGGTCATGTTTATATTAAGGATGGCTTAATTGAAGAAATCGAAGTTATAAAGGATAATAAGGACACCATAATCCAAGTTAAATATAATAGGAGTATAGTATTTGACCTCTTATCAAAGAATAAAGATAAAGACTTTGTTTTACAGATAAATAGAAATCTAGATGTAAAGCCAGCTGATAGGATAATAGTTATTGATCCAGGTCATGGTGGGACAGATCCAGGGGCCATCTCTGTAAATGGAAGAAGGGAAAAGGACTTAAACTTGGCTATTGCAAGTAAATTAAATGAAGGACTTTTGGATAAAGGATATAACGTCATTATGACACGAGATGGTGACACAAATCTAGGTCTATACGGAAGATCGGGTCTGGCAAATGAATACTTTGCAGATGTATTCATTAGTGTACATGGTAATTCCATAGCAGGTAACAAGGGTATTAATGGCTTAGAAGTATATTATTGGCCTCAAAACAGATCAAATATCAAGACTTATGAGCAATATCCTTTTGCTAAAGCTATACACGATGAGATTGTTAAGGCTACAGGAGGAACATCAAGGGGAATTAAAACCAATTCTTTCGTGGTAATCAGGGAAACAAAGATGCCTGCAGTGCTTATAGAAACAGGATTTCTGTCAAATCCTGAGGAAGAAAATTTGTTATTTAATGGAGACTATCAGAATAAAATAGTAGAAGGAATAATTAAAGGTGTAGAAAGTTATTTCGAAATATATTAAGATAGATGGAGAAGGGTAACCTTCTCTATTTTATTATTATTCTATTGATTAAAGGAGTGAAGTAATGCTAGTTTATTTTTTAATATTTATTTCAAGGGTAATAGACGTTTCCTTAGCGACTATCAGGACATTGATGGTGGTTCAAGGTAGAAAAGTGCAAGCTGCTGTTATTGGTTTTTTTGAAGTACTTGTATATATCTTAGCTCTTGGTACGGTAGTCTCTAGTTTGGATAATCCTATTAACTTATTGGTTTATGCCCTAGGCTTTGCAGCTGGAAATTATGTAGGGATTACTATTGAAAATAAGATTGCTCTAGGTAATCTTGGTGCCCAAATAATACTTAAGACAGATGATAATAAGGATTTAATAGGTCATTTAAGAGCAAATAACTTTGGTATAACGGTGATGAATGGTTATGGTAAGGATGGACCTAGAGAAGTCCTGACCGTTGCTTTAAATAGAAAAGATTTGATGAAATTAAAAAATTTGGTCTATGAATTTGATCCCAAAGCATTTATCACAGTAAGTAGCATTAACCCAGTTAGTGGAGGATATTTTTCAACTATAAAAAGAAAATAGTTTTTTATATCATAGTATAATACCCGCTTTAATATAATATATTATAAGTAAAATAGGAGGGGGTTATTATGATTAATAGAAGATTTCTAATTATAGGACTAATTGTGATTTTAGGGATAACATTGGTAAAACTAGGAAGCGATTTAGTCAGTGATGATGTAGCTACATTGGATGATGAAATACAAATCATCAGCTCTGATGATTTTGATATTGAAATAGTCGAAGAAGATGGTATGAGGAGAACGGTTTTCTACTTTAAGAACAACGAAGGCTATCTAGTTCCAGTAATGAGAAGAATCCCTTGGGAAGATGGAATAGCAAGGACAACTATCAATAATATGATAGATAGTACAGAGCTTAGAGAATCCTTGACAAATACCGGCTTGCAACCCTTGATACCAATGGGGACAGAGATTTTGGGATTATCCATAGATCCTGATACTGGTATATGCAAGATAGACTTTTCTGAAGAGGTTGCCAATGTTGAAACAGAAAAAGATGAAGAGAACCTTCTAAAAGGCGTTGTATATACTTTAACAGAGTTTGAAACAGTTAATGAGGTTCAAATCATGGTAGAAGGACAAATACGTCCAGTCTTAAAAGAGAGTGTTGCTATCAATACTCCAATATCAAGAGAAAATATCAACCTAGTAGGTAGTGAAGATGAAGGTTCTTCAAAGGTAATTGTATATTATAAGGGCGGAGAAGAAGGATATGATTATTTCATACCTGTTACAATACCAACTTTAGCTCCTATGGCCAATGTATATACAGCTCTAGATATATTATTTGATGGACCACCTGTAGACTCAGGCTTAAAATCAGATATACCTAGTGGAATAGATCTGCAAGGTGTAGAAATAAAAGAAGGTACAGCCTTTGTTGATATTATGTTAGATGAGACCGTCACATTAGCAGATGATAGTTTGCTAGATAATATTATGAAAAATATAGGACTTACTCTGAGTGAGTTTGAAGACATAGAATCTGTGGAGTTATTATTAGATGGAACTGCTGTAAATACAAGTATACCTGTATTTGCAAATGAATATTAAGGCCAACAAAAGTATTTATATAAGGAGTTATCTCTATATAATTCCAAGCTTACAAGTAATAATTTACCTAAGATCTGAAAAACTAATAGTGTTTCAGATCTTTTTTATTGAGTTCATTTCTCCATACTGAAGCTAATGAAGAATCTTGAACTTTTATAGATAAAAGTAAGAAGATTTGATAGAATAGATAGTAATAGATTGGAGAGATAAAAGATGAGAATAGACAAACGACAATTTGATGAGCTTAGAAATGTAAAGATCACAAGGAATTATTTAATGCACCCCTATGGATCTGTACTTATAGAAATGGGTAAGACAAAGATTATATGTACAGCTATGATTGATGATAGAGTACCACCATTTTTAAAAGGGACAAATACAGGTTGGATAACTTCTGAATATTCTATGTTACCAGGGTCTACAGGTAATAGGAAGATAAGAGATTCATCTAGAGGTAGGATTGATGGGAGATCACAGGAAATACAAAGATTAATAGGTAGGTCTCTTCGTTCTGTTGTAGATTTAAAAAGTATAGGAGAGCGTACAGTGTGGATTGACTGTGATGTTATACAGGCCGATGGTGGTACTAGAACTGCTTCTATCACAGGGGCTTTTATAGCCATGGCAGATGCCCTATATAAACTGTATAAAGAAGGGCAAATCAAATCTATACCCCTGACAAACTTAGTTGCAGCTATAAGTGTAGGTGTGGGGAAAGATGGGCCTATACTGGACTTGTGCTACCAAGAGGACTCTAAGGCAAAGGTTGACATGAATGTGGTAATGACAGATGATGGTAAATTTATAGAGATACAAGGAACTGGAGAAGAAGGAACTTTTTCTAGACAAGAGTTAAATCAATTATTGGACCTTGGAGAAAAGGGAAACAAAGAATTAATTCAGATACAAAGAGAAATTTTAGGTGAAATAGCTGATTTGATAGGGAAAAAAGGGGAATAAAAGTATGAAGCACAGAAGATTAGTCTTATCTACTAATAACAATCACAAGGTTGAGGAGATAAGGAAGATACTAGACGGCATGCCTATAGAAGTTCTATCCAAGAAAGATTTAGGCATATCTAACTTTGAAGTAGAGGAAGATGGGATTAGCCTTGAAGAGAATAGTATAAAGAAGGCTAAGGCTTTATCTGATAGACTTGACTATATGGTCATGGCAGATGACTCAGGCTTGTTTGTTGATGCATTAGATGGTGGTCCTGGCATTCATTCTTCCAGATATGCAGGTCAAGATGGTAATGATTATGAAAACAATAAAAAACTATTAAAAGAGCTCCAAAATCTCCCCTTGGAAAATAGAGGTGCAAGCTTCTTTACTGTTATCTCCTTGATCACAGAGGAAAAAGAGATATATACGGTTAAGGGGGAATGCAAAGGAGTTATAGGATTTGAAGAAAGTGGAGATAAGGGGTTTGGATATGACCCTTTATTTATACCCCTAGGATATGATAAGACCTTTGCTGAATTAGGGGATGATGTAAAAAACAAAATCAGCCATAGGGCAAAAGCTCTAGATAATATTCAGGATTTACTAAAAAACCTACTTGAAGGTGAGGAAAATGAGAATTCTAGTAGTTAGCGATACTCATGGAGAAAATAAGGGCGTTATAGATACAATTTTAGATATGGATAAAGTAGATTTCCTAATACACCTAGGTGATCATGCTAGTGACGGTGAAAAGATATCAAAGATATTGGGTATTCCCGCCTTTATTGTTAGAGGCAACTGTGACTATGATTCTGATTATAATGATTATGAGCTTGTAGAATTAGCTGGTAAAAAGTTATTTTTAACCCATGGACACCTTTATAATGTTAGAATGTCCTTAGACAAGCTATACTACAAGGCATTAGAAATGGAAGCAGATATTGCCTTATTTGGCCACACTCATATAGCAATGAATATTGTCCATGATGATCTGATCATAATGAATCCTGGTAGTCCTAGCCTGCCTAGAGGGGACGAAAATATAAAAACAATTGGTCTAATCCAGATTGATCAGGAAATATCTACAAAGATAATGTCTATTTAATAATAATGCTCTTCGGATTAGGAAAGGTGTGATAGTTTGTATAAATTAATTGCCTTAGACTTAGATGGCACCCTATTAACTGATGATAAAAGTATAAGTCAGGAAAATTTAGATCTAATTCATTTTTTGATAAAAGAAGGCTATGAGATAGTCATTGCAACAGGTAGGTCTTATTATTCAGCTAAGGTCCTGACAAATAATATAAAGCAACATCTAATCTATATCAGCAACAATGGAAACATTGTCCGTGATGCCCTAGATGATAGAATAATATCATCGAATTATTTAGATCCTATTGATGCAAAAATAATCTTAAATGAGGGAATCTCAAAACATCTATACCCTTTTGTTCATGTAGACTTCTTTGAAGATGGATATGATGTACTATTAGAAAAAAATCATTATCCCAAGGAAAGTCTTAAGAAAGCAGAAAACAATCTTTTGAGACTAAAGATAATTGATGATGGGCTAGAGGAGAATATGGATAGGGTCTTGGCCATGGTATATCCTGGGAATCTAGATAGCCTAAATGATTTTCATTACCATATAATGGAAATCTATCCTGAAAAGTATAACTCCCATATAGTGGAGAATGTATCCCAGGCTGATGGTTTATTAGAGATAATGAATCCATCTGGAACTAAATGGAACTCTATTATTCAATATGCAAGTTCATTAGGAATCAAGGCCGAGGAAATTATAGCCATGGGTGATAATAACAATGATATCGAGATGATCATAAATGCTGGCCTTGGTATAGCCATGAAAAATGGGAGCAAGCTATTAAAGGAAGTTGCTAAGTCAATAAGTTTGAAGGATAACAATGAATCTGGTGTTGCTTTTGAATTAAAAAGAGTTTTAGGCTTATAATATAAGGATATAGCTGTTATGAATAATGGCTACAATCCAGCAAACAAGAGAGGTCGTGTCACAAATATTTGACTTCTCTAGAGATTTTGTAACTTAGTGTAAAAAAAGATATTGACAAGCTGGGCTAATGTTGGTATAATTTTATATTGTTGGCACTTAAAAAATGCACACAATTATATATGGTGGGTGTGGCCTAGTCGGTTAGGGCGCCAGATTGTGGCTCTGGAGGTCGGGGGTTCGAGTCCCCTCATCCACCCCATAGATAAACCTTGTAATCCTAATGATTACAAGGTTTTTATTTTTTTGATAGTACATAAAGAAGAACAGTAAGGGACGTGAAAATTTGTTCACAAGCTTTATACTGGATGATGGGGACTATTTTTAAAATATTCACTTATAAAGAAGGAAATTTGTATATTATATAGAATATATAGTATTGAGTATCTATATGACATATAATCTATTGTAAAAGGTATAAGTAAATATGCAAACGTTGATTTCTATATTTTTAAAAGAGAGTTGGTGTTTAGAATAATGAAGAGACTTATAATTATTATAATAGCTATTATTTCTATTGCCTTGGCCCGCCATACTTATGAAGAGAAATCTAGAGAAAGTAATTATATTAATTTAATCGGGCTAAATGTCCCAAAGGAATCTGAGCTAATAGAGTTTAGGGATAGTCATGGCGGATTTCATGGTGATGGAGAGTTATTTGAAGTTGTTCAGCTTGAACAGAAGGATGTCAATATTTTTGTGCGAGATGCCTTGGATACAGGTTCGTGGGGAAGACTACCTATGGGGAAAGACCTTACAAAATTTATTTATGGTGAATATACAAGGGATTACTCATTTGGTGGTTATGGTGAAATGATGCCAGATGATATAGTAAATGGCTTGTATTATTTTAAAGACAGAAACAGTAGAGGAGGCTATATCTTCGATAGGTTTTCCCAGAACTTTAATTTTGCAATGTTTGATATAAATGAAGGAATATTATATATTCTAAAATATGATTCCTAGAGTATAAAGATAAAAACATGTAAAAATATGTAGAATAAACCATTGACACAAACATAAAATCATGTTATATTATATAAGTCGTCAAATTTGGTCGACAATAAATTTAGATTTAATCTATAATATTTTATGACCCATTAGCTCAGTCGGCAGAGCACCTGACTTTTAATCAGGGTGTCCCGC
>CAZXWU010000039.1:0-12399 GCA_964644495.1 uncultured Tissierella sp. | reverse complement strand
TATATACTTAGTTGGTTAGAAATAAGGAGGAGTAGTAATTTTAATGGAAAAAAGAAAATTTGAAGAATTAAATTTATCAAATGAAATACAAAGAGGTATTTCGGATATGGGTTTTGAGGAGATGTCACCAATTCAGACCCAAGCAATCCCAGTAATACTTGAGGGAAAGGACATTATAGGTCAAGCACAGACAGGAACAGGAAAAACTGCAGCCTTTGGAATACCAATACTGGAAATGATTGATCCAAATGAGAAGAGGGTTCAGGCACTGATACTATGTCCAACAAGAGAACTATCTATTCAAGTAGCTGAAGAAATTGGAAAACTAGGCAAATTTAAAAGAGGTATACAGGTATTACCTGTGTATGGCGGTCAACCAATCGACAGACAGATTAGAGCTCTTAAGAAAGGCGTTCAAGTAGTAGTAGGAACTCCTGGTAGAGTAATGGACCATATGAGAAGAAGAACTCTCAAAACAGACAGTGTAAAGATGATGGTATTAGACGAAGCAGATGAGATGTTTGATATGGGCTTTAGGGATGATATAGAAATTGTAATGCAGGATCTAGCAGATGAAAGACAGACTATATTCTTCTCTGCAACTATGCCAAGAGCTATAGTTAATTTTGCTTCTAAATATCAAAAAAATCCAGAAATAATCAAAGTAGTGCATAAGGAAATGACAGTACCAAAGGTAGAACAAGCTTACTTTGAATTAAAAGAGCACATGAAGACAGAGATCTTAAGCAGAATAATAGATATACGCAATCCGACTCTTACAATTGTATTTTGTAATACCAAGAGAAAAGTTGATGAGTTAGTCACTCAGTTACAAAACAGGGGCTATTCAGCAGATGGACTTCATGGAGATTTAAAACAATCCCAAAGGGACAATGTTATGGGTAAGTTTAGAAGAGGAACTATAGATATACTAGTAGCTACAGATGTTGCAGCTAGAGGACTAGATGTAGATGACATAGATATTGTAATTAACTATGACTTCCCTCAGGATGAAGAATATTATGTTCACAGAATAGGTAGAACTGCTAGAGCAGGTAGGGATGGAGCAGCATTTAGCTTTATTGTAGGTAGAGACAGATATAAACTAAAAGACATCCAAAGATATACCAAAACACAGATTGCTAGGAAAGATCTTCCTACATTGAAGGATATAGAAGAACGGTCAAGTTCTAGTGCGTTAGATAAGATAAAGGAAGAAATCAACAAAGAAGAACTAGGGAAGTATTCCAAGATGGTAGATGAACTGATTGAAGAAGGTTTCACATCCTTTGATATAGCTGCAGCACTTTTGAAGTTCTATTTGAAAGAATCTTCAACTGAAGGTCATGAACAGCTAGATATGGTAGACTTTGGTAGAAAAAATTTCGCCAAAGGCAGTGACAATAGAAGTAATGATAGCAGAGGTAAAGGAAGAGGCAAAGCTAAGAATGCCAATATTGGAGATTCTAAAAGATTATATATAAACAGTGGAAGTAGAAATGGAGTTCGTGCTAGACATATATTAGCAGCCCTTGTACAAGATGGGGGAGTTCCAAGTAAATTAGTTGGAAGTATAGATGTTTATGATAAGTTTACCTTCGTAGATGTACCATCTGACTTAGCAGATACTGTAGTAAATAATGTATCTAGAATTAAAGGGTCAAAGGTAAATGTAGAAATCTCAAATCCAAAAAGAAAATAGTCAGATAGACTATATAATATCGAATAGGAAAGTATATAAGTTCCTATAAATGGATTAAAAAGGCTACTTAAGATAAATCTAAAGAAGCCTTTTTTATTTGTATTTAGTTTGATTTACTCTTATTTTTTATAGTATTTCTTAATCCATTTTCATTATGAGAGAGAATCCTCTTCATATTTGGTAGGTGCTTATAGGCGCTTAAAGAAGCAATAAATATAGCAAGTATAATACAAGCCGGACCATATCCTAAGTAGAATGTAGCAATTACAAAGAATGTGACCAAGGCCATAGTACCTAAGGCGATATAATCAGTAAATACGGTAACAGCTAAAATCACCAACAAGCCCAGCAATCCAAGTTTCAAGTTAATAGCTAGAAGCATACCAACTGTAGATGCAGTACCCTTACCACCCCTAAAGCCCATAAAAAAAGGATAGTTATGACCAAGAATTACGCTGGTTCCGTTTAAATATATACTTAACATATCAGTACTTTTTAAAATATATCTTATAATAATAATTGAAATAATTGCTTTTGAAATATCAAGTATAGCAACGACAACCCCCATCTTCCAGCCAAAAACAGTTACTGTATTAGATGCACCTGCATTGCCAACCCCTAAGCTTCTTATATCCTTCTTCTTTAGTATCTTACCCAATATATATGACCATTGAAGACAGCCAAATATATATCCTAATATGATTATCAAGGCATATCTTTCCATAGCTTTACCTCCATATTTATATGATTAATTATAACATATTTTATAAAGTGTATATATATTATATATAGGAAAAAAGATCTCCAATGGAGACCTTTTTCTATTAATAATTTGAGCTATGAAGCATATTTACATTTCCACTAATTGAATAAGGGATTTTTTGTATAAATGAATCATTATCTTCATCATATATATATTCACTTATATCTAAACTAGCTGTACGCACACTTTTTGTAACTATATAGAAATCATCATCTTCAGTAAAAACATTAAACTGAATGGAGCCTAGCTGTACGTAATCATCATAAAGGACATAGTCCTTATTATCTCCATGGACAACAAATACCCATCTTTGTCCATCATCCCACATGATTTCATTATTATCATCACGATCTGCTGCTACATACATGGCAATAATCTCTTCATATCCATCATTATTAAAATCTATAATATATTCATCCAATAATGTAAGGCCATCCATAGATATAATATCCTCAGCTACAATTTCTTGAAGGAAAGTATGGTCCTCATCCTCATCTATACTATTTTCAAATAATTCCCTTAAATATAAATTCTCTTGAATGCTTCTTATAGTATATTCATCATTATATGAGAATATATAGAACTCATCAGCTTCTAATGAATTAAATAAATCTTCATCTACTACTTGTAACTGCAAGACTTGGCCTTCTACTTCGATTTCTACATAATTCCTATCATCTTCTATAAATAGAGATTGAGAGAAACCAGTGGCTAGATTTAAATCTTCACTTATAATTACATCATTATCTTCATCTTGTGGAGGTCCAGGGGTGGTACAAGCAGCCAATAGACCAATCATCAATACTGCAATTAAAAACAGACTAATGCTCTTTAAATTAGATCTCATATATATCACCTTCCTATGATTAATATACCACAAATTAGAAATTATATATATAGAATAGAAATATTGTAATTAAATTGTAAATTATATGGGATCTTATGCAAATATTGACATAGGTCAATTTAACTTTTCTATTTTTGGGGTAATATAGAATTAAGAGATAAGGAAAGATGATGATTTTAGAAATGGGAAAAATAATAAAATTTTTAAATTGACTCAGGTCAATTTAATTTATTGGAATCTTTGATAAGATAAAATCATAGAGATTTAAAATAAAAATATGAAAGAGGGATTAATAATGTCAAACAAATTTAAGCAAGCAAAGGAAAAGAACTTTGAAAGATTAGAGCAATTTGTACCAATCGTAGCAAGAGTTCATGGAGGAAGTCATCCAGAATTCCATGACCTAAAGAAGGTATTCGATAGAATCATAAGAAAAACAAATGAAGCAGGATCTGAGACACCTGAGCTAAATGAAGAATTTGCAAGTTTACGTAAGATTACAGATAATTACACAGTCCCTGGAGATGTATGTGAAAGTTACCAAGCAGTATACGAGATGTTAGAAGAAGTAGACAAAGCATACCAAGGATAAGACTACTAGCTTATAAATTATGCAATTTTTCATGCATTGAAACTTAATTTAGATGAAACAAAGGACTTGTTACTCTGCCAATGGACCTGGCCCATGATTGTAAAGAAAGAATATAAGAAGATCATAAAAATTATGGGTAAAATTAAAAAAAGTCGAATAATTGACCTAAGTCAATTTAAAATAATTGGGATTAGTGTATAATATAGATAATAGAGAACAAAGGAGAGAGATATATGCAAAAAGCAACCATACAATTAGAAACATTAACTTGTCCATCATGTATGCAAAAAATTGAAGGTGCAGTAAAATCCTTAGACGGTATTGACCAAGATAGTTTAAAGGTATCATTTAACTCAAGTAGAGTAAGATTAAACTTTGATGAAGAAAAAGTTTCAATAAAGGATATTGAAAATGTAATAGATAAAGTAGGATATGAAATTAAGAAATCAACAGTAAAACCTGCATAAAACAAAAGGGCCCTCATGACTAGACTAGAATCTAGTCCTGGGGGTTATTCTTATGTATTTTGCTATTGGTATCATCTGCAGTTTATGATAATCTTAATTATAGGGGAAAACGGATACAAGGGTATATAAATTGTGGGACATTCCTCAGAAAGATAGACCGTTCTGCAGAGGTGCCCATACCATTAATAGGAAGTGATTAATAATGTCAACGATAAAAATAAGAGATTTAAATATAGGCATAGGCCCTCCCAAGATTATTGTTTCCATAATAGAGACAAATCAAGATGCTATCATAAGAAAGGCTCATGTCCTTAAGGAAATGAAAGTTGATATTGTGGAATGGCGTAGTGATTTCTATGATGATATCTACTCAATATCCAGGGTATTAGATGTATTAGGGCATTTGAGACTTGTTCTTGGAGATATGCCCTTGTTATTTACCTTTCGTACTAAGATGGAAGGTGGGGAAAAGGGGATATCCATCGATAAATATACATTACTTAATAAAGAAGTTGCCAGGAGTGGAAGTGTTGATTTAATTGATATTGAAATGCTTTCTAAAGAAGAAGATATTGTTAAAGAAAACATTAGTAACATTAAGAAAGCAGATGTATTGGTAGTTGGTTCATATCATGATTTGATCCAAACACCAGAGAAAGAGAAAATGATTTTTTGCCTTCGCAAGATGCAGGCTATGGGGGCTGACATCCTGAAGCTTGCAGTAATGGCCAACAACCCTAAGGATGTAATTAAATTACTAGATGCAAGTTATGACATGTATACTAAGTATGCAGAGTGTCCACTTATGACTATGTCTATGGGACCAATAGGTTCAATAAGTCGCTTAACAGGAGTATTTGGTTCTTCACTGACCTTTGGAGCAGTTGGACAAGAATCAGCACCAGGGCAAATTCCTCTTGAGGAATTAGCAGATATTTTGGGTATAATACATAAGTATGTGTAATAATAAAAAAATCAAATGAAGAATATATGCAAACTTTTTAGACATTTATTAATAATGTCTTGTTTAATCTGGAGGTAGAAAATGCTTATTATAATTAGACCAAAAACTTCGCAAAATGAGGTTGATAAAATTAAGAGAAAAATGGAGGATTTAGGATGTGAAGTATATGATATCCTAGGTGGAGATCGACATATGCTTGGACTTGTGGGAGATACTAATAAAATTGACCCACATTTGATTAAGGCAAATAGAAATGTTGAACAACTAATACATGTTGGGGAACCTTATAAGAAGGCTAATAGGATTTTTCATCCAGAGGACACCATTATAAAAATTGCAAATAATAGTATAGGTGGAAAAAAACTAGCTATTATTGCAGGCCCCTGCTCTGTGGAAAGTAAAAGTCAAATTGTAGATATAGCAGAGAAAGTAAAGAAGTCAGGAGCAAGTTTTTTAAGAGGAGGGGCATTTAAACCTAGAACCTCTCCATATAATTTCCAAGGATTAAGAGAAGAAGGTTTAGAACTTTTAAAGATAGCAAGGCAAAAAACAGGCTTGCCTATTGTGACGGAGATTATGTCAACAAATCATTTGGATACCTTTATTGAAGATGTAGATGTTATACAAGTTGGTGCTAGAAACATGCAAAACTTCGAGCTACTAAAAGAATTAGGAAAAACGGATAAACCTATTTTATTAAAAAGAGGTATGTCAGCAACAATTGAAGAATTTATAATGTCTGCTGAATATATTATGTCCGAGGGAAATGAAAAAGTAATACTATGCGAAAGAGGAATAAGAACCTTTGAAACATATACGAGAAATACATTGGACTTAAGTGCTATACCAGTTATTAAAAAACTAAGCCATTTACCAGTGATTGTAGATCCTAGTCATGCAAGTGGACTTTGGTGGTTAGTAGAACCTCTTGCTAAGGCTGCTGTATCCGTAGGAGCAGATGGATTAATAATAGAAGTACACAATGACCCAGCCAATGCAAAATGTGATGGACAACAGTCAATTACCCCCGAGAGATTTGATTCCCTTATGATGACCTTAGGTAAAATTGCAGCTATTGAAAATAAAACAATTTAGGATCATAAAAGACACATTGAGTAAGGAGGTATGATGGAGAATGCCAAGATTAAATGTTGATCTCCCAAAGAATTCTTATCCCATAATTATAGAAAAGGGACTTTTAAATCGGTTAAATGAAGAAATAAAAAAGATCTATACAAATGAGAAGATAGCTATTATCACTGATAAAAATATAGAGGAGTTTTACGGACATAGAATTATAAAAGAACTTGAGGAGGATTTTCAAATCAAAATGATTGTAATAGATCCAGGAGAAAAATCCAAATCCCTTGAAGTCTTGGAAGGAGTTTACAATGAACTCTTAAGCTTTCAAATCACTAGAGGTGATTTAATCATCGCCCTTGGTGGGGGAGTCATCGGTGATCTAGCAGGATTTGCAGCTTCAAGTCTTTTAAGAGGAATCCCATATATCCAAATCCCTACATCCCTATTGGCTCAAATAGATAGTAGTGTAGGGGGGAAGGTAGCAGTAAACTTGCCTCAAGGGAAAAATCTAGTGGGAAGTTTCTATCAACCAAAGGCAGTCTTTATTGATCCAGAACTTTTATCCACACTGGATAAAAGATATTTTTATGATGGAATGGGAGAAGTCATAAAATATGCCTGTATATTAGATAAAGAACTTTTTGAGGATTTACTCAGATTTACAGAGGAAGAACTGTTTCAAAATATTGAAATGATTATTTTCAAGTGCTGCCAAATAAAAAAGGATATAGTGGTTAGAGATGAGTTGGATACAGGTGAAAGGATGGTTCTAAACTTTGGCCATACCTTAGGACATGTTATTGAAAAGCAGTATAAATATGAAAAGTATACCCATGGAGAAGCTGTAGCCATGGGCATGTATAATATCACTAAAAGAAGTGAGAATATGGGAATAAGTAAAAAGGGTACATCAAATCTTATTAAAAAGATACTATCTAAATATCATCTACCATACGAAATGCCTCCAATAGATAAAGAAGTAATTTTTGAAACCATTGGATTGGATAAGAAAAACAAAGGACAATATATAAACTTGATATTAATCAAAGATATAGGAGAAGTTTATATAGAAAAAACCCATAATAAAGATATTTCCTCCTATATATAGAAAGGACTTTAAATGAACAATATTGAAATCAAATCTTCACTATTAAAAGGTGAAATAAAAATACCCCCATCAAAGAGTATGAGCCATAGGGCCATTATATGTGCAAGTCTAGCAGAAGGGAAAAGTTTAATAGAAAACATTATTCTATCAGATGATATCATTGCAACATCGGAGGCTATGAAGTCCTTTGGTATTGAAGTAAAAAGGTCGGAAGTAGATGAATACGGAATATGTAGTCTATATATCAAGGGACGAGAAAAGCTAAAATTATTAAATAATGAAATCCACTGTAAAGAATCTGGTTCTACACTTAGATTCTTAATTCCTATGGCTGGTTTACTAGAAGAAAGAGTAACTTATACAGGAAGAGGGAAACTTGTAGAAAGGCCTCTAGATACCTACTATGAAATATTTAAAGAACAAGGTGTTTTCTATGAAAATGATAATGGTAATCTTCCCTTAAGTATTGAAGGTCAACTAAAGCCAGGTACTTTTAGAATAAAGGGGAATATAAGCTCTCAGTTTATTTCAGGGCTTTTATTTGTATTACCACTCCTTCAGGGAGATTCTAAAATAATAATTACAACAGATTTAGAATCCAAAGGATATGTGGATTTAACCTTGGATATGTTAAAGAGATTTTCTATAGAAATAGAGAATAATAATTATCAGGAATTTTCTATCAAAGGAAATCAAAAATATAAGGCTAAGGATTATGAAGTAGAGGGAGATTTTTCTCAGGCAGCATTTTTCATTGTTGCAGGGATATTAGGAGAAGAAATGAAATGCAAAGGATTAAATATGAATTCTCTACAAGGAGATAAAGCCATTTTAGATATAGTCAAAGATATGGGTGCTGATATATTTATAGAAGAAGATTTGATAAAGTCAAGAAAATCAAGTACTAAAGGCATCACCATTGATGTGAGCCAATGTCCAGATTTAGTGCCTATACTTGCTGTATTAGGGGCACTTAGTGAAGGAACAACTAAAATAGTCAAGGCAGAGAGGCTTCGAATTAAGGAATCAGATAGACTAAAAGCTATATCAACAGAATTAAACAAATTAGGTGCAGACGTAAAGGAGCTGGAGGCTGGTCTTGAAATTAAAGGTAAAGAATACCTTCAAGGTGGAGTCGTAAACAGTTGGAATGATCATCGTATTGCCATGGCATTGGCTATAGCATCTATTAAATGCAAGGAAGCAGTAATCATAGAAAATAGTAAAGCAGTGGAAAAGTCTTATCCTACTTTTTGGGAAGACTTTGAAAAGATAGGAGGGATATTAAAATGAAATATTATGGGCTTTTAGGACATAAGTTAAGCCATAGTTTCTCACCGACTATTCATGGAAATATCCTTAAAGAACTACAAATAAATGGACAATATGAATTATTTGAGTGTAAAAGGGAAGAACTAGAGAAAAAACTCCAAGAACTGAAGGATTTAGGAGCAGATGGACTTAATGTAACCATACCTCACAAGGTAGATATTATGGAGTACTTAGATGAAGTCTCAGAAGAAGCTAAAAAAATAAATGCTATAAACACCATATCATTTAAAGATGGAAGGACAATCGGATATAATACAGATTATTATGGATTTGGTATGATGCTTCAGAGGGAAGATGTATCCCTAAAGAATAAAAAAGCTATTATATTAGGTAGTGGTGGTGCTTCAAAGGCTGTAGTTCAATATCTTATAGATAATGGAATAGATGAAATAGTCATTGTAAGTAGAGATACTTTTAAGGCTAAGGAGAAATATAAGGAATTTCAAGTAATTAATTATGATGAAATTCAAGGCTTAAAAGACTTCCATATGATCATAAATACCACTCCTTGTGGTATGTTTCCAAATATAGATAATTCACCAGTGATAAAAGAGCAATTATCAAATTTTGATACCGCAATAGATCTAATATACAATCCCCAAGAAACATTGTTTTTAAAAAATGCTAAAGAATTAGGATTAAAACATATAAATGGATTATATATGTTAGTAGGCCAAGCAATTAAATCCCAGGAGATATGGAATGATGTAAAGATGGACCAAGATACTTGTAATAGAATATATGATAATATTTTGATTCTATCAAGAGAAGATATTAGGGTGAAAAAATGAAAAATATAGTATTAATAGGGATGCCAGGTTGTGGCAAAACTACCATAGGAAAGATATTATCACAAGAGCTTCATATGAAATTTTGTGGTGTTGATGAATATATTGAAGAGAGTACAAAGAAAACCATTACTGAAATCTTTAAAGATGGTGAAGAGAGCTTTAGACGTATTGAGAGAGAAGTAGTAGAAGAGATAAGTAAGGAAGAAAGTATGGTCATAGCCACTGGCGGCGGTGTGATAAAGTCCTTTGAAAACATAGAAAATTTAAGAAAAAATGGGACCGTAGTCTATATCAACAGACCATTGGAAAACATTATGGAAGATATAGTTACAGACAATAGACCATTGATTAAAGATGAAAAAGAGAAACTTTATAAATTATATGAAGAAAGATATCTTCTATATAAGGAGTATTGTGATTATGAAGTAATGAACATTGGGAGTTTACATGAAGTAGTAGAAAAAATAATCGAAATTTACAAGATAGACGAATTTGAATAATACAATAGGAGATAAAAGGATTTAACATTTACTAGTATTGAAAGAACTGAAGTAGCTAAATAATTTTAATCAACATATAGTTTTTCATTTAAGAAACAAGTAGGAATATGACCTACTTGCTGTCTACCTTTTTGGAATTTTGACCTAGGCAAGTTTTATTATATAGAGAATGGGTTTTCAGTGATTTAGTGGGGATATTGGGTATAATATTTATTGTGGGAATTTTAGTTAGCGTAAGGTTAAGACAAGGAGTATTATAATAGGGGTGAGTAATTTGCAATGTAGTTGTTTTGATAATGGGGGTACAAATTGCATAAAGATGGTACCGATATTTAATAATTTAACTGAAGAAGAAATGCTAGAAATTGCAGCTATTACCAGAGATAGGACTTTTGAAAAAGGTGAAATGGTGTATAAAGCAGGTGATGAAGGTGAGAAATTATATGTTATTCATACAGGTAAAGTTAAAATAACTAGATTTACCGAATCAGGAAAAGAGCAGGTTATAAGAGTATTAGGACCTGGAGAATTTATGGGGGAACTTTCATTATTTAGTGCTGAACCGATGCAAGATTATGGAGAAGTCATAGAAAAAGCAAATATGTGTGTTATAGATGGAAATAAATTAAAAAAACTTATGGGGAAATACCCTTCTATAACTTTTAAGGTAATGGAAGAGTTAAGTAAAAGGCTAGATAAAGCAGAGAACTTAATAGAAAATATTAACCATTACTCCGTTGAGAAGAGGTTATCCCAGGCTTTGTTGGAATTATCCAATGGAAATGGAGTAATAAATTTAGAAATGAGCAAAAAGGATCTAGCATCCAATATTGGCATGAGCCAAGAGACCTTAAGTAGAAAACTATCCGCATTCCAAGAAGAGGGGATCATAGATCTAAAAGGTCATAGAAAGATAATAATCTTAAATATAGATGCTTTAGAAGAGATTAATTAAAAAAATAGGAGGAATATAATTGGAATCAATAAGAATTATGGTTGATGAACATACCAATATTCGTAGAATGCTAAAGGTAATTAGACAAGTATCATATAGAGTAATGACATTAGGAGAATTTGATATTGAGGATGTCACAAGTATAATTGATTTTGTTAGGATATATGCTGATAAACATCATCATGGAAAAGAAGAGGACATATTGTTTGAAACTATGAATAAGGAACTAGAAAAGCTTTCAAAATCAGGGGCTATCACTGGCATGTATATAGAACATGATTCAGGTCGTCTTTTTATGATAAATCTGGAGAAGGCAGTTAAATCCTATGAAGAGGGTAGTGATGAGGCTAGGTTGGATATAATTGCAAATGCTATTTGTTATGCAGATCTTTTAGATAGACATATTGAAAAGGAAAATACAGCAATGTATAAATTTGCTGAGAATATGTTAAAGGATTCAAGTAAATCCTATATAGAGGATGAGTGTAAAAAGATAGAAGATCAAGCTACAGAGTCAGGATTACAAGAAAAATATTTAGTCTTGTTAAAGGAATTAGAAAATAAATACCTTTAAGCTGATAAGCATTATTAATTTGAAGCTATACCTGAATTAATAATGCCTATATGGGTATAGATAACTTACTATGGATAAAATTAAGGAGGTATACTTATGGGCTTTAAAATGACTGATAAGGTAACATGGGTAGGAAAAATTGACTGGGAGTTGAGAAGATTTCATGGAGATGAATACTCAACAGATAGAGGTTCATCATATAATTCCTACTTAGTAAGAGATGAGAAGACGGTACTTATAGACACAGTTTGGACACCTTTCGCAGAAGAATATGTTAAAAAGTTAAAAGAAGAAATCGACTTAAATGAAATAGACTATATTATTATGCAACACTCGGAGATAGATCACAGTGGGGCTCTTCCATTATTAATGAAGGAAATTCCAAACACCCCTATTTATTGTACAGCTAATGGTGTTAAAATAATAAAGGGTACCTTCCACGAGGATTGGAACTTTGTAGAAGTAAAAACTGGTGATACCCTTAATATCGGTGAAACAACACTTACATTCGTTGAAGCTAGAATGCTACACTGGCCAGACAGTATGATGACATATATGGATAGTGAAGCTATACTATTTAGTAATGATGCTTTTGGACAGCATTATGCCTCAGACTTAATGTACAATGATCTAGTTGATCAATGTGAACTAGAGGAAGAGTGTATCAAGTACTATGCAAATATACTTACTCCATTTAGCCAATTAGTAACTATGAAGATAA
>CAZXWU010000038.1:10459-12468 GCA_964644495.1 uncultured Tissierella sp. | reverse complement strand
TACTATTTTTGAGTTTTTCTGCCATATTGAGCATCTCTTTAGCATGATTTATTGTGGTGTCAGTCAAATCTACTCCACCTAATATCTTTGCTAATTCATGAACCCTATCATCTTCTTTTAATTTTTCAATACTTGTCCTCATCTTGCCAGCTTTGACTTCCTTATAGATTGAGTACTGAGTATCTGCTATAGCTGCAATTTGTGGTAGATGGGATATGGAAATAACCTGCCTATCCTTTGATATTTTGTATATCTTTTCCCCAACAACTTGAGCAGTTCTTCCACTTATTCCAGTATCTATCTCATCAAAAATTAAAGTTGGTATTCCATCATATTTAGCTAATATAGACTTGAAACCCAGCATTATTCTAGACATTTCCCCACCAGATGCTACTTTTGCCATTGGTTTTAAGTCTTCACCAATATTTGTAGATATGAAAAACTCTATATTATCTATCCCATCAGAACTTAAATGTTTATTCTCTTTAAAATCAACTTTAAAGGAAACATCATGCATATTTAACTCATCTAATTCTTTAGTAATGTTTTTTTCCAATTCCTTAGCAAGGAATTTTCTATTTTTGCTAAGCTGGCCTGCTAATGAGTATAATTCTTCCTCATATTTTTTAATTCTTTTATTTAATAGACCTATCTCTTTTTCATAATTTAATAGTTTTTCTAAAGATTCATTGCTAGATTCTCTGTAGTTCAAGATTTTGTCTACACTAAAACCATACTTCTTTTTAAGTTTATTTACTATGTCTAATCTCTCTGTTAATAGACTTAGCCTTTCTTCATCAAAGTGTATACTTTCAATATAGTTCAAAATTTCATTGTTTAAATCTTGCAATTCATAATTTACATCTTTAAATCTATTTAAATATGATATTAAATCCTCATCATATGAAATAAGATTGTTAAGTATAGTTATGTTACTATTTATATAATCAAGTAGTGAATTGCCACCATATTTTTCGCTAGAAAACGATTCAATAACCTGACCTATACCCTGTATTATCTCCACTATGTTTGCTAGCTTATTATAATCATTTTCTATCTCATTATCATCATAATGAGTCAATGCAGCCTTATCGATTTCATCTATCTGGTACTTATATAGATCAATCATCCGCTCTCGTTCCATTAAATTTATATTCATCTCATCAAGGGTTTTTTTGTCTTTATTATATTCTTCATACAAAACCCCTATTTTACTTTGTAATTCTTTGTGATTCAAATCTCCAAAAGAATCTATGATCCTCTTATGATTATTTGTATTCAACAAGGATTGGTGTTCATGTTGAGCAAATATATCAATCAACCTTTGGGTTATTTTGTTTAATATAGACAGAGTAACTACCTTGTCGTTGATACGTGATATACTAGGAGAGTTTTGGGGTATTTCCCTTGTAATGATCAAGAGCTTGTCCTCTTCTATGAAGACACCATACTCCTCTAGTAAAGTCTTGATAGCCATATCTTCTAAAACAAATATAGCCTGTAAAATAGCCCTGTTTTCTCCTGTTCTTATAGTATCCTTGCTACCCCGACCACCTAAAACAATACCCAGGGCTTCAATTATGATTGATTTACCAGAGCCTGTCTCCCCTGTAAGAAGGTTTAAACCTTTTGTAAATTCAATTTTTAAATCATCAATTATGGCAAAATTTTTAATGCTCAATTCAAGAAGCATATCTAATCCCCCTAGATTTAAAACTACTTTAAATCCTCATGTGCTAAATCAACTACCATATTTATCTTATCATCATCTACTTGCAATTCACCATTATTTACAGCATGAACCAAAAATTCTATATTACCCTTGGCTCCAGTTATAGGAGAATATGATAGATCTGTAGGAGATAATCCTATCTCTGATAAGAAATCTACTATGGACTTGATGACCTCAAGATGGGTCTCCTTTTCTCTGACTATCCCATTCTTTCCAACCTTTTGTCTTCCAGCTTCAAACTGTGGCTTTATAAGGGCAATCAATTCCCCATTATCCT
>CAZXWU010000038.1:0-10449 GCA_964644495.1 uncultured Tissierella sp. | reverse complement strand
TTTAAAGAGATAAAGGACACATCAATAGAGACGAAATCCAATTCATCTTCAATATCATCCCTAGTAATATTTCTAATATTGGTTCTCTCCATGACCACAACCCTTGGATCCTGTCTTAATGACCAATCAAGTTGACCATAGCCTACATCAACAGCATAAACCTTAGATGCCTTGTTTTGAAGCATACAATCAGTAAAGCCGCCAGTTGATGAACCAATATCCATTGCTATAGCATCTTCTAGATTTAAGCCGAAGTCATTGATGGCCTTTTCTAATTTTAGACCACCTCTACTCACATATTTAATAGGGTTACCCTTTATATAGATATCAGCATGAAAATCAATCTTATCACCTGGCTTGGCTATCCTTTCACTTCCAATAAAGGCAGCACCTTCCATGATAATCCTCTTGCCCTTCTCCCTAGACTCCACTAATCCCTTCTCAAATAATACTACATCTGCTCTTTTCTTCACATTATTACTCCTTTAATTTATTGCCATTCGTGCAAGTCGGGGACGGTTCTCGAATTGCATTTCCGAATTGCATTTCATGCCATGGTCAAGTAAATAAGCCCCTCTCTTCTACTTGTGTTATTGGATTGAGGGCTTACTCCTCACACAATTCGGACGGTTCTCGAATTGCACGGACGCTGTCGCAAGAAGACAGATGAAACATCCGGGACCACTAAAAAGTATCATTTTATCTATTTTGTCATTCTGAACGAAGTGAAGAATCTTATGTTCCAATACATTCAAGATCCTTCCTTGCACTCAGGATGACAGTAAAGTAACTACTTTTTCAATGTCTCGAACCCTGTGCGACAAACGAGAACCGTCCCCGTTGTCGCAGTGGTACCAAACCGCATGCCACAAATGAGAACCGTCCCTGTTGTCGCATAGATTAAAGGTCCCCTTGTCTTGTTTTGCTAGATTGGGACCCGTCCCCGATTTAGCATTTTTTGTCTATCTAATGCTAGATTGCGTCCCCGATTTTGCAAGATTGGGACCCGTCCCCGATTTAGCATTTTTGTTGTCTTCTAGACTTGTCTATCTACTAGTAGATTGGTTAGGTCTCTTAGGAAACTTGTATCTCTGTCTTGGAGACTATCTAGGAGTTCAAATGCCTTCTTTGTATGCTTAAGTACTTCTTCCTTGCATTTATCAATATTATAATAAGATAGATAAGTCAGTTTGTTTATTTCAGCATCTTGCTCAGCGTCTAGGATGTCGTCTTGGATTTGGAAAGCTAAGCCTAGATTTAGGGAAAAGTCTCTAAGTATTTCAACTTCCTCATCACTGGCACCACCTAGTATCCCTCCAACAACAGCTGCAGCTTGAAATAGTCCTGCAGTCTTTTTTTCATACATAAAGAGGAGCTTCTTATCATCCATATTATCATGAGTAGCAAACAAATCAACTACCTGGCCCCCAATCATACCTTGGCAACCGGAGTATTTGGATATCTCATAGATAGCCTTAGATTTCCTCTTGTAATCTTCAAGTGAATTAGTAGACTCAAGTAGATCTTTGGCCATAGTTTCAAAGGCTAGATTTAGTAGTCCATCTCCAGATAAGATTGCTAATGCTTGACCATATACCATATGATTAGTAGCCTTGCCCCTTCTCATATCATCATCATCCATAGCTGGAAGATCATCATGTATCAATGAATATGTATGTATCATCTCTATGCTAGCAGCATAGGGAAGTATCCTTTCAATTTCCTTACTGTACATCTCAAATGTCTTGACAGCAATTACAGGCCTCAGTCGCTTACCACCAGTAAATAGACTATATCTCATAGAATTATAAATCTCTTGATGATACTTGGACTCTATATTAGTATGGGCTTGTAAAGCTTCATCTATGATCATAATTGTGTCATTTATAAGCCCCTTAATAATCTTCATCAGCCTCCCTTATTAAATTTAAATCTTCAAAGTCGGCTTCCTCATCTCCTAGGAGAATTTTTATTTCACCTTCAGCCTTAGACAATAATTCATTGCAATGTTTATATAAGTCAACACCCTTTTTAAATTTTTCCACAGAGTCAATAAGTGAATTATCTTCCTTTTCTAAAAAAGTGATAATTTCCTCTAATTCTTTTATAGCATCCTCATATGACAATTTACTTACATCCATCAGACTCCACTCCTTTAGTGACATCTTTTACAAGTGTTTTAACACTTCCGTCCTTCAATATAATACTTATTGTATCATCGATAGAAATCTCATCTACAGATTTAATAATTCTACCTTTTTCGTCTATAATAATTCCATTCCCCTTATCCAGACCCAAAGTAGGATTTAAAAGTTCAAGTCTGTTTTTAATATTTCTTGTGTCATTTTTACAGCCCTTTAGCCTAGCATCAACTGTAGATACCAAATCCTTAAACAATATGTCCAATTTTTGTTGATTATTTTTTAATTTAAAAACAGGATTATTATATTTGAGTCCGTTTTCCATTAGCCTTAGGTTTCTAGACTCCTTATGTAACTTGTTTTCATAATAAAATTTCAACTTAGTAAACCTAGTAGCTAAAAATTGATTTAAGGAAGCAATATTTGGAACAGCAAGTTCAGCTGCTGCAGAGGGTGTTGGTGCTCTTAAATCTGCAACAAAATCTGCTATGGTAAAGTCTGTCTCATGGCCAACAGCAGAGATCACCGGCTTAGTCATGCTAAAGATTGTCCTAGCCAAAGCTTCATCATTGAAAGCAAAAAGTTCTTCTATAGACCCTCCCCCTCTTCCAATGATTATTAAATCAATATCATCTCTAGTCTCCAAATATAAAAGTCCCTCTATAATATCATTTACAGCATTAGGTCCTTGTACTAGGGATGGATATATCAAGAGATCACATAGTGGAGATCTCCGTTTTATTACACTAATTATGTCTTTTATAGCAGCTCCTGTTGAAGAGGTAACTATACCAATCTTTCTTGGCATAGGAGGCAAGGGTTTTTTATAATCTGTATCAAACAAGCCTTCCTTTTCTAATCTCTTCTTTAATTCTTCAAAGGCTGCATATAGGTCTCCTATGCCTTGACCCTTGATCTCCTTAACATAAAGTTGATAGTCTCCACCTTGCTCATATACTGACACATATCCCTTGGCAACTATTCTCTGTCCATCTTTTAAATCTAGGGAAAGGGATTTAGCATCTGATTTAAACATAATACATTTTATTCTAGCCCTATCATCCTTTAGTGAGAAATATAGGTGGCCACTATAATGCTTCTTGAAGTTGGAGATTTCACCTTCAATCTCAATATTGGACAAGATCATATCACCAGCAAATATTCGTTTTATATAAGAATTTACTTCACTTACCTTGAGAGCCTTCATATTTTCACCTTATCTATTAGTATCTAATTTTCTCACAAAACTACCTAATACACCATTTATAAATTTAAAAGAATCATAAGAAGAATATTTCTTTACAATCTCAATTGCTTCATTGATGGATACTTCAACAGGTATATCCTTTCTGAATAATATCTCATATATGGCAATTCTCAATACAGCTAAATCAACCTTTGCAAGTCTATAAATCGACCAACCTTCTAAGTTTTCTTCTATATATTTATCGATGGTATCTCTATTCTCAATTATAGACTCATATGCTTCATCGATATATTTGATCTCCATCTCATCAAATTCAAAGTTTTCCAAAAATATTTCCTTAGTTTCATCAGAATAGTTTTCATTCACTTCCATTTGAAACAATAATTTCATAGCTCCTTCTCTTGCTGCTTTTCTACCCATCAATTATCCTCCTGTGTATGAAATACAAAAATATTACCCATATTATAACTCCCTATCACATATCCTATCAGGGTGCAGAGTAGATAACTCTATTTGCTCCTGTTAATAGGAGGCGTAACATTAATAATTTCAACCCTAATGTCGTTGACTTTTGCACCTGTTAAATCCTCAATATGTTCCTTAACCATCTTCTGTAAATCTATGGAAGCTTGTGGAATGTTGACCTCATTGTTTGATTCACCTTTTAGTCCTAGATTGATACTACCTTCAAAGAAGGATACTTTAGTTTTAATATTCTTTATACCAGTAAATTTATAGGCTACATTATTTACCAATCCAACTATAGTATCTTGATATATGAGTACTTCTCCAAATTCATTTCTTAAAACAAGGTAAGCTCCTTCATTGATAGTCTCATTATCCCTAAATAGTGAAAGCAAATGGACCAAACTAAAGACCAATATTGCTCCACCAATTAAAGTATATACAAAATTACCCCTCATATATCTAATAAATCCAACAGTCTCTTCTATAGCAAGGATATTTCCTATGTCAAAGGGTAATACCATAACAATAAAGGATGTTACAATGACGAAAATTGCATAAATAAATAAAACTAGCTTGTTGAGAATTTTCATTTGTAGTCTCCTTCCATAAATTTAAAATAACCCTCTGATTAGACAGAGGGTACATATTTTATATTCCTTTATTAATCTTCCTTCTCATCAGTTTTCTTAGGAATATTTACACCTTGAATGTTCACATTAATTTCAACAACATTTAACTCAGTCATTGTTTCAACAGAGCTTTTTACATTTTTTTGAACATCTTTCCCAATTTCACTAATATTAGAACCATATTCAACTATTATAAAGATATCAATAGCCACATCATTATCTCTTAGTTCAACCTTGACTCCTTTTGATAGGTTTTTCATGCCTAACATTTCAGAAAATCCACCAGTGATTCCACCGCTCATGCTTGTAACCCCAGGGATTTCAGTTGCAGCCACACCTGCGATTATTGCCACTACATCATCAGAAATTTTAACATTACCGTATTCCTTGGTCTCATTAACATTATCATTTATATATTCATTGTCCATACAGACACCTCCACACCTAAATTTATATGCTTATTATATCAAAGGAGATGCGTATTTACAAATATTTCTACTGTTTTTTTATGATTTTAATATCGTCCATATCAAACTCAGTTTCCGATCTCACTATATCTAAAATTTTAACCATTTCACCTTCATTTAATTCATCTGTAGATACAACAACTTTTATATCCTCATCAGTAAGTAAAACTACAGCTTCATCAAATCCTTTAGATTTTATAAGTCCTTCCATTTGTAACTCAGATTCAGAAATCTTACCTATTTTGATGATTTCATTCTGAGCTTCACTTCTCATATCCTCATTTGTCTTATCGTTGTTTACTATACCATCAAGTCTGTCTATTAGGTTAGCTCTTAGTTTATCCCTTGATAGCCTATACTCTACGAAGTAATTCCTACTTGAGTTTGAAGCTTCTCTATCCATCTCTTCCCCTATGTTTTGATTGCTTGATGATATTACTTCAGCAACATTTGTATCCTCATCTAAAAAAGAATCCACGATTTCAATATCATCCTCATCATAAATAGCAAAATCCGTGTCTATATTATGTCTCTCCATCTCAGTCAATTCATAATTCTGATAATCCAGTGAGGTTTTCCTCAAAGCCTGTTGTGTAAAATGATAATTCAAATAACCTGTAAATACAAGTAATACCAATAACAATCCTATAATAGTAGGTCTTTTAATTTTAAACATATACTCTCCCCCTATTTACTTGGAAATATTTGTACTTTGTTTCCAGTCACACCTAATACAGTCTTGACAGCTTCATATAGTGTTTCTAAAACCACTATGTTGTCTGCTCCTTCTGCAACTACTATGACACCTTTTATAGATGGTTTTACTTCTTTCAAGACAACAACGTCGTTAGATGCATTTACCACCTGTATAGTTTCATCTTGTCTAGATACCTCTCTTGTCCCCCCTTGAGAGTCAAGTTCATTCGTAGTCTCCTTAGTTGTAGTTACATTTGAAGCAGGAATTTTTTCCACACTATCCTCTAATGTGACCATTACATCAACTTGACCTACACCTTTTAACTTAGAAAGTATTTCTGCTAATTTGCCCTCAATATATGATTCATAATCATCTCTCATTAAATTATTATATTCATTAGCAGTCTCCTTTATCACACTTGTATTATCAATATCATCTTTAGGGTTAAAGGTATTTACCACAAGCAAAAGAAGAACAGATAAGACTAAAATGATGAATAGGTTGCCTATAAATTTCTTGTTATCAAGATTTTCTAAATGTTTTTTTATCTTATTAACCAAGTCTTCCATAATTATTCCTCCGCTTTATTAATTGAAATCAGCTCTTCTTCAATTTCATATCTTTTTGAAATGAGTTCCTTAATATCCGAAAAATCATCTTCACTATGATTTTTCACATTAGCTTCCAAAATCACAGGTTTCACCTCTATTCTGATATTGTCATCATTTGTCCCTACATTTTCATCCTGGATAATCATATTTAAGTATGCTATGGTGGCAAAATTATCTTCTGCTTTGTTTATCTCAACATTCAATGTAGATAAGCTATACTCAGTATTGTCTTCTACAAATGTCTTTATTTCATTAGCGATTTTTTCCTTATATAAAGATTCAATCTGCTCATCCTGTCTTGCTACTATATCCTCATCAAGGCTTTGGGCATTGTCAATATTTCTAAACACCTCCCTATCTAGTTGAAAGTCTAAACTTGTTAGTTTGATAAAAGGATTTATTACTGTAAATATAATCAATAATCCTATTACAAAATTGATATACCTACGCAAGCTTCCCTTTGGCATTATTAGATCAACTAGACTAATAATTATAAATAATAGGACAAGATCCTTTATCCACGAATAAATAAAGTTACTAATAGTCATGACAACACCTACCTTAACATCATCAAATTATTACCTGTATCTACAGTAATAGTAATAGTAATAAAGAACATAATTCCAATAGCCACCATAGAAATCAAAACAAGCAATATGGTTTTTGAAGCATCCTCAAAGAACTTAATAATATTTGGTGAAGCAATAGGTTCTATTATTGCGCCTATAATGGAATATACAAGAAGTAGTACTGAAACCTTTATAATAGGTAGCATAATAATCATAACTAAAACTAATAGACCAATTATTCCTATTCCATTTTTCAGTATAGCCGATGATCCTATTACAGTGTCCACTGCGTCTGATAAGAAACCTCCCACTACAGGGACAAAGGTATCTACAGCAAATTTTGCTGTTCTAATAGACAAACCATCTATCTTAGTAGACAGCCCATATATGGTCAAAATGCCTATAAAAATAGTAAAAGTTGCTGAAATTACAAAGGTGATAATATTCCTTGCTAACTCTGCCAATTTACCTAATTCAGCTCTTTCTGATAGATTGGATAAAATGCTAACTATAAATGAAAAATATATTAAAGGAAATATTATACTATTGACCATAATCCCTAGAATATTAACTGTGGCAAGTATCATTGGATGAAAAACTAACTTGGTATTTGGTCCACCAGTTATTATCAAAAGTGTCATTAAAATAGGCAGGATTATCTGCATAAAGTCAACCATTCTGCTTACTGATATTTTGGCCATCTCCATCAAATCAGAGAAACTTGTGATGACCAATACTGCAATCAATATATATGTAAAGTAATTTGCCAATTGACTAATAGATGACTCTTCAAAAGAATTCTGTAAGTTTCTTAATATGGTTGATATTAAGGTAATAATCAATATTTTAGTTAGAAGACTAAAGGATAGTCTCAATTCACTTAAAAATATCTTACTCAAGCTTTCCATGATAGAAGCTGTATCTATAATCTTTTCCCCCCTGAATATAGACATAATAATGTCCTTGGCACTAGTTCCCAAGTCTAATTCATTTTCAGACATCAATTCTCTCAAAAAGTTATCGATTTCTCCTGTATCGACCACCCTATCTATTTGATTTTCAACAACAGAATCTATAATCTCAAGCTCTGAAAAAGCATAGGAAGGAATTATTAATATAATAAGTATCAATATGACGATTAGTATTTTTTTCATTGCTTTCATCCTTAGGGCATTATTTTTACTATTAAATCCATCAGTGATAAAAGAATTGGTATAGCTAGAGTCATTATGATAATTTTTCCAGCCAGTTCTATCTTCATAGCTATAGAGTTTTCCCCTGCATCCCTGCTAATCTGAGAGCCAAATTCTACTACATAGGCTGTGCCTATTATCTTCAATATTGTTGAGAAATAGGTGATTTCAAGATCAGCTCTTCTAGACAAATCCCTAATTGTGCTAATAATATATGACAAGTCTTTGATAACCATGGAGAAAATTACTACACCAGCGACTATGGAAACATATATTGCAAAATCTGACCTTATCCCTTTTAAAATTACGACTAGTATTGTTGCAATAATTCCAATGCCCACTATTTGAAATATCTCCATCCTTATCACCTCAATATAGATTGAATAGTACCTTTACATTGTCAAACAACCTACTGACCAAATTTATCACCACACCTAAGACAATCACAATTCCTACTAAAGTGGTTAAATATGCATACTCCTCCTTCCCAGCCTTTGTTAAGACCATGTGTAATACCGCTGTAACAATTCCAATCCCTGCTATTCTAAATATTAAATCAACATCCATATTTAACCTCCTATATTAATATGATTACAACACCCAAGCCAAGAAGAAAACCTAATGTCCTATACAATTTTGTATTCTTGGATTTCTCTCTATCAGCCTCTATATAATGATTGTCCAACTGGGTAATTATAAATTTCATATTCTTTTCCTGGTCACTTTTACTCGTCTTTCCCAGTATTTTTCCTAAGTATAAAAAGATTTCTATATCCTCCTTATTTAAAGCATACTTGCTAGCTAGAATATCCCTTTTGAGTAAAAAACTCATATATATATCCTCTCGTCTCTGAAAGACTAAATCATCCTTTATGTCCATAAAGACTTGTGCTATCTGTCCTCTTCCCTTGCTTGATACATTTGCCAAGGCCTGTGGTAGGGGCATATTTCCATTTATAATCTCACTTTCAAGAACTCGGATACAATATTGTAGGTCTAGTAGATTTTTAGCCCGTTTACTATAGATATTTCCATAGGCAAAGCCAAGCAAGGAAGAAAGTATCAATATCAATGAATTAAATATTATCTTAATAGTAACCATCTATAGACCTCTTTCTTCTGTAAATATCACTAAAGGAATTTCCATCTATAATATTTTTTATAGTCCCAACACCATTAGACCTATCCAATATAATAAACCTCTGGAATATCCTTTCATCTATCAATTTCTTAAGATTTGATCTATGGTTTATATCCTTAAGTCCATCACCATGTATAGTTGCCACAAGCTTGATACCAGCCCTCAAGGCCTCATCAATGGCATTGATGTCCTCACTGCCACCGATCTCATCAACAGCTATTATATCGGGAGACATAGCCCGTATAACAATCATAATTCCATCGGACTTCATACATCCATCCAGTACATCAGTACGTAGGCCCACATCCATTTGTGGTCTAGCATTATATAGACCAGCTATCTCCGACCTTTCATCGATTAGACTGATTTTAAAGCCCCTGTAAGTCTTTGATTTACCATTGCTAAGGTTTCGTACCATATCCCTCAAAAGTGTTGTCTTGCCGCATTGTGGCGGTGATATTATTAAGGTGTTATGGATATTTTTATTAGCATCCAATAGATAGGGAATTATATGATCTGAGATTCCTTTTTTCTGTCTAGCTATTCTAATATTTAGGGAAGAAATTGAGTTGATGATCTCTATCCCCCTATTGTCATATACGACTTTCCCACCTATGCCAACCCTATGACCACCAGTAATGGTTATATAGCCCTTCCTTATATCCTCAGAGAAAGCATAGATTGAGTGATTTGTAATCAATTGAAAGGAATTGTTGATATCATCATTTTGAACTATATAGGCTTCCTCAAGGGATTCAGTCATTTTATTATCCCTTGAAATAAAGAAATCCCTTCCATCCAGATAGACACTTAGGGGACATCCATTTCTCAACCTAATCTCCTCAATCCTTGTTTTCGCATCATCTGGGACTGATTGAACCATTCCCCTGATATTTTTACTTAAGTAATCTAGAACATTATTAAAGGTATTAATTTCACTTTGCACAACCTGTCCCCCCCTTTATATAAATTCTATGAATCCCCTATATAAATATTCCATTAATTTTTTTATCATTAAATTTTAAAAAGCGCCTTGTCATTCAGAACGAAGTGAAGAATCTGTGTTTTTGATACATCAAAGATTCAAGATCCTTCGTTGCACTCAGGATGACAGATTAGAGGCTCAGGATGACAAAAAATAAAAAGCCGATCTATAACCTCTTGGTTATAAATCGGCTTAAAAATATTTGATTATAAATCGGTTAAAACTCTTTGATTAAAAATCGGTTAAAACTTTTTGATTAAAAATCGGTTAAAACTTTTTGGTTATAAATCGACTTAAAATAATTTGTTATTTTTTTCTGTGTACTAAACAGTAGAAATTTA
>CAZXWU010000037.1:0-12591 GCA_964644495.1 uncultured Tissierella sp. | reverse complement strand
TTCCCGCAATTAGTTTTAAAAAAGGCAACCTTAACGCATCTCTAGAAGGTTTCCTACAATTAAACTAAATTTTCTTTAACAATATCTTCTACTTCATCTTTTTCGGGGAAACGACCCAGTTCCTTTTTGGAGAAAAGTAATTGATCATTTAGTGAAACTTCAAAAACACCGCCAGACGAAGGGATTAGTCTTAGTTCGTATATACTATTCTTGTGTTCATTTAATAGAGACCTTGCAAGAGCAACTGCCCTTCCAATATAGCCTCAAGCAGTACAATACTCAATTAATAAGATGTTTTTCATAAAATCAACCTCCATAATATTTACATACATAGTTAAGATACCCTTTTTCCTCAAATAAAATCTAAATAAGGGTATAATTAAACTAATGCTAATTAAAAAGATTTGTTTGGGTATATATTTAGAATAGCGAAATAAATTTAAGGGAGTGTAGGATATGGATTATAATAGACAGGTTCAAGAGTTCACTAATTATTTCAAATCCAACGAGAAAACAATAGATAATTTTAAAATTGGAATTGAGCTTGAACAATTTGTCATAGATAAGGATACATTAAGAACAGTTTCATACTATGGTGAAAATGGTGTGGAAGAGACACTTAGAGATTTAGAGTCCATAGGGTATGAAGCTAGTTACGAAGGACAATATGTCTTGGGCCTTAGAAAAGGGAAAAAGACAATAACATTGGAACCCGGTAGTCAATTTGAGTTAAGTATAGATGCAACTATAGATATCAAAGAACTTGAGGATGAATACTTAGATTTTATGGCAGATGTAGTTCCAATACTAGAAAAGAAAAATCAAGCTTTGATGGCTGTTGGCTACCATCCTGTGACAAAGATTAATGAGATAAAACTTTTACCTAAGAAAAGATATGATTATATGTTTAATTATTTTAAAACTAGGGGTACCCATGCACACAACATGATGAAAGGTACGTGTGCACTACAAGTCTCCTTGGATTTTTCTTCAGAGGATGATTATCATAAGAAGTTTAGAGTAACAAATGCACTTTCGCCAGTACTATATGCTCTCTTTGAAAATGCATATTATTTTGAAGATGAAGTTGCCCAGAGGCATAATACTAGAGCTCATATTTGGGAGAATACTGATACAGATAGGTCAGGTGTGCCTAGACAGGCTTTAGATGAAGACTTTGGTTACAAAAAATATGCAGAATATATATTAAATAAGCCCCCAATATTTATCTATGAAAAGGACGTTGAAGTATATACAGGAGATCAAAGGGTAAGGGATTTATTTGATCCTGACAATTATACGGTGGAAGAATTAGAACACATGCTGACAATGTTTTTCCCCGATGTAAGAACTAAAAGGTACATTGAGATTAGGATGATGGACTCTGTTCCCTATGATCTAAACTTCTCTGTTGTAGCCCTGCTAAAGGGACTTATATATAATGATGACAATTTAAATAAGCTTTATGAATTAACTAAGGGAATAACTATTGAAGATGTGGATAAAACTAAAGAAGAAATGATGTCAAAGGGCCTTGAAGCTCGATTAATAGATATGAGTCTTCTTGAAATAGGTAGATATCTAGTCAAGTTAGCAAAGAATGGGCTTGCAAAGGATGAGGTCCATTATCTTTCCCCATTAAAGGAAATGTTGGATGATGGTAAAAACCCATATGCAATTACCAAGGAAAATGCAAAGTATGGTAAAAAGGAAGCACTTAAGTGGTGCTTAGTAAATGATGTGGTGGTGAAAAAATAATGGATATAAATAAGACAATTAATGAATATATGGATTTAGTATTAGATAAGCAAAAGGATTACCATGATGATTATTATAAAACTCTTGAAAAGGTTAAATATTCTAAGGCTCAGTATAGGGGTAAACCTGTACCCTTTCTATATCATCCCTTCTTCGTCAATAAAGAAATAGTCAAGGATTTTACAAAGATAAGCGAGACAATGGTATCAATTGGTAATAAAGTCACAGATAAATATATTGAAGATGTTAATTTTAGAAAGAAATTTGGATTTCCAGAATGGATTGAAGACTTAATTGAAATAGATAATGGCTACGATATAAATTTTCCTATGGCTAGGTTTGATGTTTTCTATGAGGATTATGATAATTTCAAATTCTGTGAATTAAATACAGATGGTTCATCTGCAATGAACGAGGACAATACAATAGGAAAGATATTGCTAGAGACAAAAGCACTTAAAGAATTTGGAAACAGCCATAAGTTAGACTATTTTGAGTTAATAGATACTTGGGTGGATACAAGTATTGAAATTTATAACAAATATGATAGTAGAAACAAAAGTCCAAATGTTGCTATAGTAGACTTTATAGAAAGTGGAACATCTGCTGAATTTGAAGTGTTTAAAGAAGCTTACAATGCCAAAGGATATAATTGTATAATAGTTGACCCTAGGGAGCTGGAATATAGGGATGATAAATTATACCATGGAAATTATAGAATTGATTTAGCTTATAGAAGAATAGTTACTTTTGATTTAATCGACAAGGTAGATGAAGTGCCGGACTTCATTGAAGCATATAAGAACCGTGCTTTTTGTTGTATTGGATCGATTAGATCTCAAGTAATTCACAATAAGATATTCTTCAAAGTATTACACGATGAAGATACACTAGAACTCTTATCACAAGAAGAAAGAGATTTTGTAAAGGGCCACATTCCTTATACTGGAATATTTGGTGACAAAGATGAAGTGTTCACCAAGGTATTAAATAATAAGGATAAATATATCATGAAGCCTATGGACCTAAATTCTTCACAGGGAGTGTATGTTGGCAAGGATTTAAGCCAAGAAGACTGGGAGACTAGACTTAAAAAGGATTGGAATAACAAATATATATATCAGGAATTTGTAGATGTTTATACAAGACCATATTTGGTATTTGAAGATGATAAATTTATAGTGGAAGACTTTGGGGCTGTTATTGGTTTGTTTTTATACAAAGAAAAATTTGCTGGGGTATACACAAGGATAGGGCAGAAAAATATAATATCAGGTGTAACTGATTATTATACTGCACCTTGTATATTAGTTGATTAATTTATGGGATGCAGGGTGCTGATACCATGTTCCATAAAGCAAAAATTAACGTACCAATATTTCTATATTAAATAAAAGATTTACATCAGGTGGATTATATTCCATCTGATGTTTTCGTTTTGAAGACATAGTCTTTGAAGTCACCATCTACCATTATTAATATGAATAATTTTAATGATTATTTATTAGCATTGTGTTAGTATTTAACCATAGTAGCTATATTAATTATGAGGTGAAACTTATGAGAGTTGTAATAGTTGGTGCAGGGAAACTAGGTTATAAATTAGCTGAATCAATGACTCAAGAGGATATTGATGTAACCTTAATAGATACAAATTACAAGGTTTTGGAGAGAATCAATGACTATATGGATGTCCTAACAATAGAGGCTAATGGTATTGATATTAGCATATTAAAGGAGATAGGTATGCCTACTTGTGATATTTTACTTGCGACCACAGGTAGTGATGAATCCAATACAGTTATATGCACCTTGGCTAAAAAGCTGGGTTGCAAGCAAACAATAGCAAGAATCAGAAACCCAGAATACATGAGACAACTAGATTTTATTAAAAGTGAGATGGGAATAGATCTTATAGTAAATCCTGATCTAGATACTGCAAAGTGGATTAGTAAATTTTTGCTTAAACAATATCTTTTCTACACAGGGGAGTTTGCCAGTGGCAGAGTAAAGATCATAGATTATAATATAGGCCACAATCCTGATTTGATTGATAATAAGTTAAAGGATTTAAAAGGATTTGAAAATCTCCTCATAGCTGCAATATCAAGAGATGGTAGCATAATTATTCCACACGGTGATACGGTACTAATAGAGGATGATATCATATATGTGATTGGTTCTGATGAGCATATAGATGAATTTTCTGATGGATTTAACCTTGGTAAGGAAAATAAAGAAATTGAAAATGTCATGATTTTAGGTGGTAGTAATATTGGTTATTATTTGAGTAAGGAGCTAGAAAAGGCTAAAATATCTGTTAGATTAATTGAGCAAGATAAAAACAGAGCAATGGAACTATCCAATAAACTTGATGATGTATTGGTCATACATGGGGATGGTACTGACTTTAATCTCCTAGAGGAAGAAATGTTAAGTAGTATGGATGCATTTATAGGAACAACAGGTTTTGATGAGCAAAACCTACTCATGGCCTTGGTAGCTAAACAGGAAGGGGTCAACAAATGTATTGCCAAGATAAGTAGACAAAACTACTCAAAGATAATTGATAGATTGGGCATAGATGCAGCTTTAAACCCAGTTTATATAACAGCAAGCAATATCTTAAAATACATAAGAGGTGGTAAGGTTATATCTGTATCCTTGTTAATTGGGGGGGATGGTGAAGTGACTGAATTGATAGTTGGAAAAGATTCACCATTTACTAATATTCCTTTATTTAAATTGAATTTACCAAAGGGAATCATCATTGCCGCAATAGTCAGAGGAGGGGAAGTAACTATCCCTAAAGGGAATTCCATGATTCAGGAAGATGATCGAATTGTGGTATTTTGTTTATCGGAAGATGTATCGATATTGAAAAAGTTTTTTGCACCAAAAAAGGGAGGAATTATAAGTGAACTTTGGAATCGTAATAAAAGTTCTAGGAATTCTATTGATAATTGAATCTATATTAATGGTTCCTTCTTTAATAATATCCATATATACCGGTGGAAGTGATAATCTTGGTTTCATAGTAGGTATTATTCTATCTCTTGTAATAGGCTCTTTACTATCTATGGTAAAGTCTGAAAAGAAGCAAATAAGCGCTAGGGATGGACTTGCTATTGTAAGTCTTGGATGGGCCCTTGTATCTTTAATTGGGGCAATACCTATATATTTTTCAGAAATCACCATTACATTTATAGATGCTATTTTTGAGAGTGTTTCAGGCTTTACAGCTACAGGAGCTTCGGTTCTATCTGATGTTGAAGCACTGCCAAAGGGGATTGTTTTTTGGCGGTCATTTTCCCACTGGATAGGTGGTATGGGGATATTGGTCTTTACAGTAGCCCTATTACCAGCTTTGGGAATAGGTGGATTCCAAATATTTAAAGCGGAAAGTCCCGGTCCTAGAGCAGGTAAGATAGCACCAAGAATAAGGGATACAGCAATTATCTTATATAAAACCTATTTTACGTTGACAATTTTTAATATTATATTTTTGTTAGTAGGTGGAATGAATATATTTGATTCCATACTATACGCCTTTGCCACAGTTGGAACTGGGGGATTTGCAACTAAAAACAATAGTATTGCCTATTATGATAGTAGCTATATACATTTAGTTTTAACTATATTTATGATTTTAGCTGGGGTCAATTTTTCACTATACTATTCTTTATATAAAGGGAGAATTAGGGAATTTTATAAAGACCAGGAACTTAGGCTGTACTTGGGACTTATTTTACTATCAACTATAGCTGTTGCTATAAATCTTTACTTAGAAAATTATGCTAACTTGGGCATATCTTTTAGGGATTCCTTCTTTCATGTTAGCTCTATGATATCTACTACTGGTTTTACAAGCTATGATTTTGAAAAATGGCCAAGTTTTTCTAATGGCATATTAATCCTACTAATGGTGATTGGTGGTAGTGCAGGATCTACTGCTGGTGGTATAAAGATTAGTAGAGTTTTAATCATGTTTAAATTAATCAAAAGAGGAATCATTAAGATCTTTCATCCCAGAGCTATTATATCTATAAAGCATAGCGGGAAAACAGTATCTAATGAGACTATTTCAGGAATCTATAGTTTTATTTCACTATATGCACTTATATTTTTATTTTCAACTTTACTAGTGACTCTTGAAGGAGTAGATTTGGCTACAGCGGCTAGCACTGTTGTAGCTACTTTGGGCAATATCGGTATCGGTAGGGGATTTGCAGGGCTCACCAGTGAATTTGCATCTTATCATCAGTTAACTAAATTACTATTCTCTGCCTTAATGTTACTGGGAAGATTAGAGTTATTCACAATTATTGCCTTATTCGCCCCAAAGAGTTGGAGAGGAGAAATATAGTCATGCTCTGCAAATGTTAGCTTAGTATTTTTATTATTTTGCTTGAGATAATTTGAGGAAATAAGGGGGAATTAGATTGGACAAGGTATTTGATAATGATTGGCAAGAGTTACTTAAAGATGAAATGGAAAAGGATTATTATCAAAAGTTAAGAAGTTTTTTGATCAGTGAATATAAAAGTAAAACCATATATCCAGATATACATGAGATATTTAATGCCCTTGTCCTTACTTCATATAAGGATACTAAGGTGATTATATTGGGGCAAGACCCCTATCATGGTCCTAATCAAGCCCATGGTCTAGCATTTTCAGTAAAGCCTGACATAGGGATACCACCGTCCTTAAGAAACATATATAAGGAACTAAATGCTGATTTAGGATGCAAAATTCCAAATAACGGGTATCTAAAAAAATGGGCTGACCAAGGAGTGCTTTTACTTAATACTTCCTTAACTGTTGTAGCAAATCAGGCCAATTCCCATAGTAAGATTGGTTGGGGGATATTTACTGATCATATCATTGAACTGTTAAATGAGAGGGATGATCCTCTTATATTTATCCTCTGGGGAAATAACGCCAAATCAAAGGAGAAATTGATTAGCAATGATAGACATTACATAATAAAATCAGTCCATCCCAGTCCATTATCTGCAAGTAGGGGATTCTTTGGATCCAAAGCATTTTCTAAGTCAAATCATATATTAAAGGACATGGGGAAAACTCCTATAGATTGGCAAATCGAAAATATTTGAGAGGTGATAGTGTGAAGGACCATTTATATACAGAACATCTAATTGAAGAAAAAGTATATGTAGATGATATACCTATAATCAGATTTAATCTTAAGGGCAATAGAGGGAAGGTTCCAACTATAATTCTATATCATGGGTGGAGCTCAAATAAAGAATCTCAAAGGCTGAGGGGCTTTATATTAGCAAATTTAGGTTTTCAGGTTATAATTCCAGACGCAGTATATCATGGTGAAAGAAATAGGCTTGAAAACTATGAAGCGGAAAACTCGGTTAAATATTTTTGGCCAACTATAATTAATAATATTGATGAGTCAAAAATACTTATAGATTATTCTGTTGAGCATTTTAATGCAGATAAAGAAAGGATAGGTATTATAGGTCACTCTATGGGAGGATTCACAGCAGCTGGGGTATTCACATTTAATAAGCATATAAAAACATGTGTAGTTTTAAATGGTTCATTTAATTGGAGGTATTTTAATCAAATACTTAAGGAGTCTATGGGTATAGATGATGATAGGTTTAAAAATGAAGAAGACAAACTAGACTCCATTGATCCCATTAATAATCTTAACTCGTTAATAGATCGACCAATATTATTACTCCATGCTGAAAAGGATAGTGTGGTAAATATTCAAAGTCAAAAAGTGTTTTATGAGAGAATTCAGCCACAATATAGTGACAAATCTTTGATTCAATTAATAGAATATAGTAATTTAGACCATTTTGTTACTACAAATATGATGGAGGATGCAGCAATTTGGTTTAAAAAATTCCTATAATAAGGGGGGAGCTTATGAAACCTTTAATTGGACTTACGCCTCAGTATGGATATTCCAATAATAAAAAAATTACCAAGGTAAATTACTCATATATAGATGCAGTAAATCAGGCTGGAGGTATACCTATTGTACTTCCTATAGTAAAAGATTCAGATTCTATAGATAGGTATATAGACATTTTACAAGGGATAATACTTACTGGTGGCGAAGATGCATCTCCATTGTTGTATGGTGAAGAACCTTTAAAAGAGGTGGATAACATATGTTTTGAAAGGGATGATATGGAGTTAAAAATCATCAAGAGAGCATATAAGATGGGGCTACCGATATTTGGAATATGTAGGGGTATCCAGATGATCAACATAGCATTGGGTGGTAGTTTGTATCAGGATATAAATAAGCAAATCTCTAATTCAATAGGACATTTGGCTGGGGCAAGTATAGAGGGGGGATACCATACTATAGAAATTGAGAAGGATTCTATTATGTATGAAATCTTCAAAACAGAAAAAATTGCAGTAAATTCACAACATCACCAAAGCGTAAAAACCTTAGGAGAAAATCTAAAAATAAATGCTTTATCCATAGACGGGGTTATTGAAGGTATTGAATCTACCAATGATAGATTTGTTCTAGGCGTTCAATTCCACCCAGAAGCCATGATAAAACATCATGAGGATTCTTTAGATCTGTTTAGATATTTTATATCTTATTGTCAGTCAAAATAGTAATCATAAAATAACTATATTTACCAGAAAATTTACTATATCAGGATTAAACAATCGCAGTAGCTCTTTTAAGGGATAAATTCCATTTACCTTTTAATACCTTAAAGTAATATTTATAGCTAAAGGAATATATAATATTTAACAAATTGACTATGAAAGCCACCGTAGTAGCCACCCTAGTACAATTGCGAATTAAATGAAATTTCCATCTTTAAAATAAACCTTATTAAAGACTGAAATTGGAGGTGCTAGAGTAGGAGACCTATAAAAAATGAATAAATTATTTGTTGACCAAACATAATTTCAATGATATTATTTTTATTAGGACAAGAATAAACAACCTATTAAGAGCTGGTGTTCAATTTATTTTTAGGCTCAATTATATATGAATATTACGAGTCTCTACAAACATTATACCAATAGTACTAACCCAAGTGGCTAATATAATATGGTTGTTATGAGTAAGGGACCCTATGAAATTTAATCATATACTCTTCTACTAAGATAAGATCTATCTTTCTCTATAATTGGATTTTTTAATTAATTATAGACCTAGATAAATTTTGTATTCCCTATTGTCTTTAATCATTATTAATCTATTATAAGCAATCAAGTAAGTAGGAAGTGACATATGAATAAGGAACTATTTTTTAAGGTTTCAAAAGCAGTAGTTATTTTAAGCCTTTTTGTTGTAGGATCTATATTATTATTGTTTGGAAATCCTAAACCAATAATTTTGGGTTATATATTTGGTGCACTTATCAGTATATTATCCTTTTATTTATTGAATGATTCTGCAAGTAAATTGATTAAAATGGATCCAGCTACAGCAAAAAGAAGGGCGTATTTGAACTATTCAATTAGGTTCTTAATATATTTGACAGTACTAGCTATTTCAGCTGTTGCAGATTACCTTAATATATTTGCTACATTTGTTGGGTTGACTATGGTAAAGAATGCAATATATATTTTAACTGCATTTGATAAGAATTTTTTTAAATAAGAATTAAGTATGCAAGGAGTTGTAAAAATGCGTTTTTCAATCAGTGGTGAAGAGATAATTATATCCGAAACCGTGCTAAGCAGCATATTGGTAGTAACATTATTATCCATACTTGCTATAGTAGTAAATCATAAAATTAAAAAAGAGAGAGTAGACAAAGCTCCCTCTAACTTTATTAATATTATTGAGATGCTAGTAGAATTTATTGATGGTATGGTCAGAAGCAATATGGGTGAAAGAAATATGCGTTTTGCCCCATTTATGACAACTTTAATCTCTTATTTGGCAGTAAGTAATCTTCTAGGTATAGTAGGGCTAGAAGCTCCTACATCTGACTATAGTGTCACATTGACCATAGCTGTATTTGTGTTTATCATTACACAATCTTTTAAGATTAAAACATCGGGTGGGTTATTTGGATATATTAAGAGTTTCACTAAACCAATGGGTTTTATGACACCAATAAATATTATTACAGAGCTTGCAAATCCGATATCTATGTCATTTCGTTTGTTTGGAAACATAATGAGTGGTGCATTGATAGTAGCTTTAATAAATGGGGCTTTAGGATATTTCTCACCATTAGTAACTACACCACTGCGTCTATATTTTGACGTATTTATTGGTTTGTTACAGGCATATATTTTTGTTATGCTAGCAATGATTTTTATAGATGGAGCAACAACAACAGAACAATAATTAGGAGGAGGAAGATTTATGTTACAAGGTATATCCAGTGAAGCATTTGTATTAGGAATGTCAGCAATAGCTGCTAGTATCTGTATGTTAGCGGGATCTTTTGGAGCTTTAGGTCAAGGTATGGCTGCAGCTAAAGCATGTGAAGCAGTAGGTAGACAACCTGAAGCATCAGCTGAAATCACAAGAACAATGGTTTTAGGCCAGGCTATTACTGAAACCAATGCTATATATGGTTTGATTATAGCTCTAATTTTACTATTTTTACAACCTCTATTAGCCGGTTTATAGAATTATAGTTGTGGAATATATTCTTAAATATATTCCACAATTTGGGGGGTGTTATATATGTTAGATTATCAAGTATTAGTTCTGCCAAATTTGCAGAGCGTTGTAATTACAGCTATAACCTTAATAATACTATATATTATATATAAAAGATTTTTATATGTCCCAGTATCTATGTATTTACAGGAAAGAAGAAATTTGATACAAAGTGAAATCAAAGATGCTCAGGATCTCAAAAAAGATGCTTTGCTTATAAAAGATAATCAGGAGGCCATAACGAGCCAAGCCCGTTTAGAGGGACAAGAGATAGTTGAAAATGCAAAAAAAGTTGCTGAAGATGTAAGGGATAATATTATATTAGAAGCAAAGAAGGAAGCCAGAGAAATTTTATTAAAGGCTGAAAGAGAAGTTGAAAGACAAAGACAAGTGGCATTAGAAGATATGAAGAACAAGTCTGTAGATATGGGTGTTTTGATTGCCTCAAAGATAATGGAAGAAGAAATAAGCATAGATACACAAAATTATCTAATAGACAAATTTATTGATGAGGTAGGTAATTCGGAATGGCAAAATTAGTAAGTAAAAAACACGATCTATCCTTAATAAATGATCTGTCTTTAGTTGATGCTGGTTTTGAGTTAAATAAAGTTAAAGATGGTAATAAAGAACTAAGTTTTGTTAAAGAGTTATTTGAGAAAGAGCCTGAATTGGTCGCTAGATTAACAGATCCCAATATAAAAGAGAATGAAAAATATAAACTAATAGATGATATCTTTAAGGGAAAAATATCAGACCAAATGTTGGCTTTACTTAAAAAACTATTCCTTAAGTATACAGATATGGTGATTGTTACTGTCATAACTGCAGTTCCTATGGATGGTGAATCTCAAATGAAGTTGAAGAAAATTTTAAGTAAAAAACTTGATAAAGATATAATCCTTGAAAACGAGGTAGATAAAACTATTATAGGCGGAGTTCTTTTAAAGGTAGGAGATAAGGTCTTAGATGGCACATTACAAGGAGAACTTAAACAAATACGTAAAACTTTAAAAGAGACAACGTTGTAGGAAGTTGAGGGAAATTATATGCAATTAGAAACAGTAGATTTTAGTTCAATAATAAAAGAACAATTAAAAAGATATGAAAAAAATATAGATTTAATTGATACAGGAACTGTCATAGAAGTAGGAGATGGCATTGCCAGAATAGATGGTTTGGATGCATGTATGGCTGGAGAACTTATTGAGTTTTCTAATGGTATATATGGTATGGCTTTGAATCTAGAAGTAGATAGTGTATCTTGTGTGCTTTTAGGTGATGACAGAGGCATTAGAGAAGGAGATGTAGTTAGGACAACAGGTAGAATAGTTGAGGTCCCTGTTGGAGATGAGCTGATAGGTAGAGTAGTAAATTCATTGGGACAGCCAATTGATGGAAAAGGAAAGATACATGCTAGAAAGTTTAGCCCTATTGAAAATATTGCACCTGGAATCAATGATAGAAAATCAGTAGATGAGCCATTACAAACAGGAATTAAATCAATAGACTCAATGTTTCCAATTGGCAGAGGGCAAAGGGAGCTTATAATAGGGGACAGGCAGACAGGAAAGACTGCAATCGCCATAGATACTATCATAAACCAAAAAGATCAAGATGTAATCTGTATATATGTTGCAATAGGTCAAAAAAACTCCACCGTAGCTCAATTAGTCGAGGTTCTAGAAGAGCGTGGAGCCATGGAATATACTATTGTAGTTTCCTCTGCTGCTAGTGAATTAGCAGCATTACAATATATAGCACCCTATGCAGGTGTAGCAATGGGTGAAGAGTATATGCATCAAGGTAAACATGTATTAATCATATATGATGATTTGTCTAAGCATGCTGTGGCATATCGTACTATGTCCTTACTTCTAAGAAGAGCACCAGGTAGAGAAGCATATCCAGGAGATGTATTCTATCTTCATTCTAGGCTTTTGGAGAGATCTGCAAAACTAAACGATCAACTTGGTGGCGGTTCTATAACAGCACTTCCGATTATTGAAACTCAAGATGGTGATATATCTGCCTATATTCCAACCAATGTAATCTCAATTACAGATGGACAAATTTTCTTGGAAACTGATTTATTTAACTCAGGGGTTCGACCAGCAATTAACGTAGGTATCTCTGTTTCTCGAGTAGGAGGATCGGCACAGGTGAAATCAATGAAAAAA
>CAZXWU010000036.1:2365-12686 GCA_964644495.1 uncultured Tissierella sp. | reverse complement strand
ATATGGTATCATTCCATTAAGAAAATGGCAGATGCAGAACAAAAAAGTTCAATTTTAAAAATGGAGGATATCTCCTTTTCCTATAACAAGGAAAGGCAAGTTCTAAATAATATAAACATTGATATCAAAGAAGGTGAAATGCTATCGATAGTTGGTAAAAATGGTGCAGGTAAATCAACCCTTTCAAAGATTATATGTGGATTTGAAAAACCAAACAAAGGGAGTTTATACTATAAGGGTAAGGATATGGTTGATTTGTCAATAAAGGAAAGAGCCGAGGTTATAGGTTTAGTAATGCAAAACCCAAATCAGATGATATCAGAAAATCTTATTTACGATGAAGTTGCCCTAGGTCTGAGACTTAGAAATTTAGATGAAGATGAAATTAAAACTAGGGTGGATAAGGCGATGGAAATCTGTGGTTTGTCACCATTTATTAAATGGCCAATTTCAGCCTTAAGCTACGGGCAAAAGAAGAGGGTTACCATAGCATCAATCTTGGTTTTGGATCCAAAGATATTGATACTAGATGAACCAACTGCCGGTCAAGATTATAAGCATTATTCTGAGATTATGGATTTTCTACGTGAAATCAATAAATTAGGTATAACTATAATATTTATAACCCATGATATGCACTTGATGCTAGAATATACTACTAGGGCCATTGTCTTAGCTGATGGGGAAATAGTTGAGGATGCAAGGCCATCAGATGTATTGACTGATAACACAATAATTGAAAAGGCCAACCTCAAGGAAACATCACTATTTAATCTAGCCCAAATGGCAGGGATAGAAAAGGAGACTGAGTTTGTACAAGGTTTTATAGACTATGAAAGGTCGGTGAGACTAAAAGATGTCTAATAATTTATTTTCATATAATCTGATAGATACGCCAATCCATAGGCTTTCAGGACTAACGAAATTAATTGGTTTTTTATTTCTAACCTTTGCTGTCATGTTTTCCTATGATATTAGAGTAATTTTAGCTGTCATGGTATTCTCCTTATTTGTACTTAGAATATCTAAAATTAAATTATCACAGATAAAATTAATGTTAATCTATGTCATTGTTTTTTTAATTACTAATACCATAATCACCTATTTGTTTTCCCCTGAAGAGGGTGTTGGTATCTATGGTACAAGGAATGAGATATACCATATTGTAGGTAGATATTCATTGACACAGGAGCAGCTATTGTACCAAACCACCAAGTTTTTCAAATATGCTTCAGTAATACCCCTGGGTATAATATTTTTACTGACTACCAATCCAAGTGAATTTGCCTCAGCATTAAATAGGGTTGGAGTTAATTATAAGGCGGCATATGCTGTATCTTTGACCCTAAGATATTTTCCAGATATTCAAAGAGAATATAGGGATATCAGCTTAGCACAACAGGCTAGAGGTATGGAGCTATCAAGAAAAGCTAAAGTAAAAGATCGTTTTAAAAATGCATTACTTATCATAGTACCTTTAATTTTTTCAACTTTAGATAGAATAGAGATGATTAGTAACGCCATGGATTTGAGAGGATTTGGCAAATACAAGACCAGGTCTTGGTATAATTCAAGAAATTTAAGTAAAAATGATTTTATTGCAATTATTCTTACTGGCTTGATATTTGTAGCTACGGTTCTAGTATCAATATTTATCAATCACAGTAGATTTTATAACCCATTTATTTAAGGAGGAAATTATGAAACCAATATTAGTTTTTCAAACAGATTTTACTTACAAAGAAGGGGCAGTATCTGCCATGTATGGAGTGGTGAAAAGTGTAGATAGAACATTGGAGATAATGGATGCAAGCCATGAGATACCACAGTATGATATTTGGAGTGCTTCATATAGATTGTATCAATCAATGAAGTTTTGGCCTGAGGGAACTATTTTTGTATCTGTAGTAGATCCAGGGGTAGGGACAGCTAGAAAGGCTTCAATAGCTAGAACATCCGATGGATATTACGTAGTTACACCAGATAATGGTTCGTTGACTCATCTTAAAAATTGGGTTGGAATTGAAGAAATTAGGGAAATTGATGAAACAGTAAATAGATTAAGGGGTAAAGACACAGAGGGAGTAAGTATATTCCATGGTAGAGATTTATTTGGGTATTGTGCTGCAAGATTTGCAAGTGGGATAATCTCTTATGAAGAGGTAGGACCAGCTTATTCGGTAGATGAGATAGTTGAGCTAGCAATTCATGAACCAATTATAGGTGACGGAAATGCAAAGGGAATATTTGAAATAGAAGACCCTAACTTTGGAAATCAATGGACTAATATAAGCCTTAAGGATTTCAACAAAGCAGGATTTAATTATGGTGACTATATAAAAGTTAAAGTTAGTCATAATAATGAAGTGAAATTTGAAGAGACAGTATTATTTGAAAAATCCTTTGGTTTTGCCCAAAAAGGACAACCAATAATATATAATAATGAACTATTAAAAATAGCCATGGCAGTGAGTCAAGGTAGCTTCGCTGAAAACTACTCAATTGGCTTTGGTCCAGAATGGACTATTGAGTTTAGTAAGTAGGAATCCATATGCTAATAAAAGGAAGAGAAGATAATCGCAAGGAAATACTTGATTATTGTTTAGAAGAGCCTGTTGTAAACACATTTATAATAGGGGATATAGAAAATTTCGGTTTTTCGACTGAATTTCAAGATGTATGGTATGAAAGAAAAGAAGGAAAAATCCTAGGTATAGCTCTAAGGTATCATACTATGCTAATAGTATATAGCAAGTCTCTAGATATGGATTTTACAAAGGTAGAGGCAATTTTAGACTCCAATAATATAGAAATCATCAGCGGTAAGGCTACAGTAATGGACGAGCTGTCTCCTATCTTAAGTAGTAAATACACTAGGAAAGATGCGCATCTCAGTCAATATAGGGGAGATCATTCTTTCCTAGAATCAAAGGACAATATATCTATTGCAACAGGTGATGATGCAATGGAAATAGCTATCTCCTATGGCAATATTCCTGAGTTTGGCCACCTATATTCCCGGGATGTAAATGTAAGATATGATCAGATATTCAATAGGATAGTTTCTGGTGAAGGGATCCATGTATTCATAAAGGATGAAAAAGGAATAGTAGCCCATGGCAATACAACAGCAGAGAATAGCTATAGTGGAATGATTGGTGGAATCTTTACTAGGGAAGATAAAAGAAACTGTGGATATGGTAGTCAAATCCTATCCTATCTAACAAGGTATTTAATAGATAAGAGTAAGGAAGCTGCTTTGTTCTATGATAATCAAAGGCAAGATGCATTTTTCAAGAAGAATGGATTTGAGAATATAGGTATTTGGACTACTTTAAGGAGGGATATTGATGAATAAACTTTTAGTGCTCCAAAGTGATTTTGGATTATCCGATGGGGCAGTGGCAGCTATGATAGGTGTAGCCCATGACGTAGATACGGATCTTAAAATATATAATCTAACCCATGGAATAACCCCATATAATATTTGGGAAGCATCATACAGATTATTTCAATCTGTTGAATTTTGGCCAAAAGGTACGGTGTTCGTTTCAGTAGTTGACCCTGGGGTAGGTTCCTCTAGAAAATCTGTGGTAGCTATTACAAAGGGAGGCCATTATATAGTAAGCCCTGATAATGGAACTTTGACTCATATAAAGAAGTATATAGGTATAGAATCCATCAGGGAAATAGAAGAATCCCTTCATCGCAGAAAAGAATCTCAGTACTCCCATACATTCCATGGTCGGGATCTATACTCCTATACAGGTGCCCGATTGGCATCATCTAAGATAAGCTTTGATGATGTAGGAGAAGAGTTATCAGTAGATGGAATAGTCGAGGTTGAAATTGGGCAAGTCAGTAAAACTGATAAGAGTATTAAGGGTAATATTGACATTTTAGACGTTCGATTTGGCAGTCTTTGGACAAATATTACTAGAGAGGATTTCTTATCTATTGGATTTGAATATGGAGATTTATTAGAGGTAGTTATTAAGAATGGTTCCACCCTGGTATATAACAATCGAATTAGATTTGGAAAATCATTTGCAGATGTATATGTTAGTGAACAGATTATATATGTAAACTCCCTACTCCGTATGGCAGTAGCTATCAATCAAGGGAACTTTGCTAAAGCGTATAGCATAGGGACAGGAGTATACTGGACAATTGAATTTAAAAAAGTAGAATAAAATAGAAAGTGGATGGTAATTAAGGCAATTACCATCCACTTTTTGCTAACTTATATAGAATTTTTCTAAATACTCTTCATAGGTCATTTCTCTATCATTGAAGGATCCATCATCCTTTATCTCAATGATCCTATTGGCTATTGTTTGAATGAATTGATGGTCATGGGATGTAAATAGTATATTACTCTTGAAATCATAAAGACCATTGTTCACAGCTGTAATTGATTCTAGATCAAGGTGATTTGTTGGTTGGTCAAGGATTAAAACATTGGCAGTGGAAAGCATCATCCTAGATAGCATACATCTAACCTTTTCTCCACCTGATAGTACCTTGGCTTGCTTTAAGGCTTCTTCGCCGGAGAATAGCATCCTACCTAGAAAACCTCTAAGGTAGATTTCACTTTTCTCCTCAGAGAATTGTCTTAGCCAATCTACTAGACTTAAATCAACACCCTCAAAGAATTCTGAGTTATCTTTTGGAAAATATGAAGTGGTAATTGTTTGACCCCACTTATAGCTTCCAGAATCTGCTTCCTTATTACCCATTAATACCTCGAATAGATTAGAAACGGCTATTTCATCACCTATAAAGGCTATCTTATCTCCTTTATTAACTCTAAAAGATAGATTATCTATTAATGTCTCATTATTTAGACTTATTGAAAGATCTTCAACAGTTAATATCTCATTACCAACCTCCCTCTCAATAGTAAAGCCTACAAATGGATATCTTCTAGTTGAAGGTTGAATATCATCCAATGTAATCTTTTCCAATAATTTTTTACGGGAAGTTGCTTGCTTTGATTTAGAAGCATTGGCAGAGAAACGAGCAACAAAGGCTTGTAACTCTTTAATCTTATCTTCTTTTTTCTTGTTTTGGTCCTTCATCATTTGTGAAGCCAATTGACTGGATTCATACCAAAAATCATAGTTCCCGGTAAACATCCTTATCTTAGAGAAATCAATATCCACCATATGGGTACATACTTCATTAAGGAAATATCTATCATGGGAAACTACTATTACAGTTCCTTCAAAATTACCTAGGAACTCTTGCAGCCATCTAATACTCTTTACATCTAAGTGGTTAGTAGGCTCATCTAGTAGTAGGATTCCTGGTTTGCCAAATAGTGCTTGGGCCAATAGTACCTTTACCCTTTCATTTCCCAAGAGGTCTTTAATCTTCTTGTAATGAAGGTCTGTTCCAACACCTAAACCTTGTAGCAGTGTGGATGCCTCACTTTCAGCTTCCCAACCATCCATTTCTGCAAATTCACCTTCAAGTTCAGCTGCCTTAATACCATCTTGGTCAGTGAAATCTTCCTTAGCATATATAGCGTCCTTCTCAACCATTATTTCATAGAGTCTCTTATTACCCATGATAACAGTTTGAAGTACTTCACAATCATCATACTCAAAGTGGTCCTGGCTTAAAACGGACATACGAGCATTCTTAACTATAGAAACTTCCCCTGTATTTGGCTCGATTTCACCAGATAGAATCTTTAGAAAAGTAGACTTACCAGCTCCGTTTGCACCTATAACACCATAACAGTTACCAGGAGTAAACATTAAATTTACATCTTCAAATAACTTCTGTGCTCCATATCTTAAACTTACATTACTTACATTTATCAATTTTGAATCTCCTTATCTAATCTAGTAATTATATATCAAAACATTATACCATAGATTGATAGTATAGGTATAGCAAATAAAAAATAAAGCAAAGGTACAAACTTTCCATCCTAATTCTTTAGATGGGAATACAAACAGATAGCTTTATGATAAAATGGAATTATCAGACAATACTAAGGAGTTCTTACTAGAGCTAGAAAACACAGATAATCTGTTCATTTGTAGTGAAGGTAGGTAGATTAACACGACCTAATAAGAGGGGGAGTAATGTTGGAAAGACTAAAAAAATGGGATATCAATTTAAATATTATAATTGGTTCATTTGTTGGTGTTTTTATAGGACATTGTATATATAGATATTTTGATTATAGGAGTCATCCTGAGTTATATGAAACTTGGTCAGCACCTTGGTATACAAGCATTCAAATTTATGGATTAATTACTGGGTTAATTGTGTTTATTGCTTTTATTATCAAGTTCTTAATAAAAAAGAAACTAAAAAACAACTAATCACAGTTCATATTATATATAATATGGTAATAAAAGATATAAAATATGTTATACTCTTTATATAAATATGCAGTAAAAACATATTTTATGGAGGAATAAAAATGAAAGATTATCAGGATTTAATAGGAAAAGTTATGATTGCTATAGCTATTATTATTTCAGGCCTTCTGATTTCTAATGCTTTAAATGCGGGTGCTAGCAATATTCAATCTAGTATTAGTGATATGGGGGATCTTATTAGAGATGGGTTATTGAAAGTACCTACCCCATAAATCTATATTGTTATAATTAGAATTCGAGATTTAGCTAATGAACATGCTTTATAAACTGTACATTAGACAGAATTTATCCGAATTAAAAAATTATAAATATAGTTGAAAATTAAAAAAGGTGGCGATCACGTGTTCACTGAAATAAACAACCAAATATATGAACTTACTGAAAGATTAAGAGCTAAAGAGAAATTTATATCACAAAGAGATATGCTTAGTAATGAACTGGATAGAAAAAGGATTAAAAAGGACAATTTATATAATGAATTAATGAAGGAAAAGGGAGATGTTGAGAAGCTAGAGGGTCTAAGCTTTAGTGCAATTTTCTTAACCATGATAGGTAAAAAGGAAGATAGACTGGATAAGGAAAGAGAAGAGGTTTTAGCTGCAGAACTACGTTATGAAGAGTCTTTGGGGACCATAAGAGACTTAGAAAAGGAACTAAAAGAAATAAAAAATCAGCTGAGAACTTTCTCTGATGTAAGGGACAGATATAAGCAACTTATTGAAGAAAAGGAAAGACTTCTACTTAAAGATGATAGCCCACAGGGCAGGGGACTTAGAGATAATTTAGATAATATAAATGAATTGAAGCTGGATATTAAAGAAGTGGATGAAGCCATATATGCAGGTCAAAGGGCCGCCTCTGCCCTTAATGAAATGAGAGAACATCTAAAGTCTGCTCAGAACTGGGGTGTATGGGATGTATTAGGCGGTGGAATGCTTGTTGATATGGCAAAGCACTCCGCCATAGATGAAGCTAATGAAGTTTCCCATAAGGTACAACATTTACTTAAATCATTCCAAAAAGAATTATCTGATGTGGGTGAGTTTACGGATATAAAGGTGAATATCTCAGGATTTACAACCTTTGCTGACTTCTTCTTTGACGGATTCTTTGTGGACTGGTTTGTCCAATCTAAAATTAAAAATTCATTAGATGGCGTAGATGGTGCTATATCTAGGATTAATCCTATCTTAAGGGATCTAAGTAATAATCGTAGTACATTAGATGACCAATTAAGTGAAAGAGAAGCAGAGATCAAGAAGATTTTAGAAGGATAATGTAGGGCCAGCAAAGCTAGTCACTACAATACAGTCATATCATATGTTCCACGGTGACTGTCCCCATGTCCCACTTAAGGAAACCAGCTCATTATACAGATTCTTTAGATACGATTGAAAAAAATCAATTTATGATAAAATGGAATTATCAGATAATACTAAGGGGTACTTATATTATTTACATATAGAAAGGGTTTGGGAAAATGTATCTGCAAGAAAGAGATAAAAAGATAATAGTCGAATATTTAAAGGATAAATTAAATCCCAAGTTTATCTATCTATTTGGGTCTTTCGCTAAGGGGGAAGGGAGAGAAGATAGTGATATAGATCTAGCTGTATATTTTGATTATGATATAAGCCCATATGATCTTTTTATCATTGCAAATAAACTTTCTTTTGAAATCAAAAGGGATGTCCAAGTAGTAGATTTAAGAAATATAGACACTGTATTTGCTGCACAGATTGTAGGAACTAGAGAAGAGTTATATTGCCAAGATGAAATTTTGAAAGCAAATTATAATATGAGAGCATTTAGGGATTATGCTAAATTAAATGAAGAAAGACAAGTTGTACTAGATGCAATAGAAAGGGATGGGAGTATTTATTGCAAAAAATTATAGAAAATAATTTAGATGATTTCAATGAGTTTGTTTATTTGATTAACAAACTTAAATAAAGGGTCTATAAGATTGCTGAAATGTACCTTTGGGATATATTTGTAGCCTTGGCAATTGGATCATTAATTATAATTTTATATGAAATTTTAAAAAAGAAAAAAGTAGTGATATTTATTAAAAAATGATCTAGTATAGCAGTGTGCTAAAGCAAAGCTGGCAAATTGAAAGGCTAAGTAATAAATTATAAAATAAATTTGATAAAAAGTGACTCCTATAAAATGCGAAATTGGGACCCGTCCCCCAATTTCGCATATAAATTTGATGCCTTTATCATATGCTACAAGAACTATTCTATTTCAATAGATCAATATACATATGGTAATCTAGGCTTCCTATTTTACCAATTGCAATACTATCGGTCAGCTCAACACCATCGTAGGAAAAAATTCTCCTACTTACATTATCATAACGGCTATTTAAATTATGTGTTTCTATAAAATCTTCAAGGCCACCAACATCGAAGTTCTTTTTTAGTCTTTCAGGTGAGTGAATTAGATTATCAACCCTTGTCCTAATATAGCCAAGTGTTAAATCATGGTAGAAACCTCCCAAATAATCGCGACCAGAGTTAACTCCTAATTTATTCCCATCTAATTTCCAATGTTGGTAGCCATCTAATTCAATATTACCAGTAACAGGGGTGTTTACCTTCGTAGTTATTTTAAATATCCTAGATAATTCATCTACATCTTCAGAATATCTCAAATTACCTACATTATTCACCTTTATAACTTTAAAATCGAACTCCTGATCATCCAAGTAGAACTTGTAATATTCCCTGCATTTATCGAAGTAGTCCTGTATCTTATCTAGCAAGAGCTGTTTTTTGTCAGGATCCTCTGAAAAAACAGAGTATTCTTCTCTACCCCTTGCCTTTTCAAATTCCGCTACTTCTTCTGAATTTAATGTGATATAGAAGATTTGAGCGAAACCATCAAAATCTGGATTTATCACAGAGTTTGATATTAGAAGTTTTGGCTCGTCCTTCATTCTAGTGAACATTGCATTATATGCTATTTTTGCCATTTCCTCTCTTGTAAAGGATTCTTCCTTTTCAATCTCTTCCTTCTCTGATTTAGTTAGAATTTGTAACTCAACTGCCTTGTCCAAGGATTGATTCCAAGTAAATTCACCCTCTGAATCCTTATATCCTAATCCTCTCAATATCAATGTAGTAAACTGTTCAGCAGTCATAGGGTTATTGGCACCAAAAGTTTCATTATCTAAACCATTAACTAGATTACTCATATGCAGATAATTGATATCTTGCAAAGCCCAATCCGGAATATCAGTAAAGCCAGTCACATAATCTTCATTTTCTTTACTAAACTGAGATGAAGGATATTCCTCTCCCAATAATCTTAAGTAAATTACTGCACCCTCAGCTCTAGTTAATTCCTTGTCTAGCTCAAGACCATCGCCAGTACCTCTTAGGATTTTCAAATCTTGTAGAATTCTTAATTGTTCATCTTGATCGGAACTTTTTAAATTCATCAACCTAAGAATTTGGCCCTCGTAATCAACTTCATAATTTTCCAATCTTTCATTTACTGAAGCTGCAAAAGTATTCACCGCAGAACCTAAAATTAGTACTAATACTAATAAAACAATCATACATTTTTTTACCATTCCAATACCTCCTTAGACTTTAATTTATTATAAAATAAATCAAACTAAATATAATATTATCAGAAATTACTGAAAATGTATACAAATAAGAACCTTCGACTAGATAATTTTATGATGAAATGGATCAATGGTAGAACTATACACTAGCCCTAGTAGCTGCTATGTTAGGGGAAGGAATCAATTAAAAGGGGATATATTATCATCGTGGTAAAAGGTTTATAGCACTAATTATAATTTTATATAAAACTTTCAAAAATAAGAAAAAAACAGTTGACATATATTAAAAAATGCTTTAGTATAGTAGTATGTTAAAGTGAAGCGTGGATAGAAAATAGTA
>CAZXWU010000036.1:0-2355 GCA_964644495.1 uncultured Tissierella sp. | reverse complement strand
TAGTTTTAGGACATGGGGTCAGTCCTCATGTCCCATTTTTGGTGAAATCATTTAAAATAATTGAAAAAAGTAGTTGACATTGCATCAAAAATGCTTTAGTATGATAATATATTAAAGCAAAGCGTGGACAGAAAATAGTATGAGTGAAGTTTTTAATATAGAGAGTACCCTGTTTGGTGGAAAGGGACATAAAAATCATTCAGAACACATTCTTGAGCAAAGGCCCGAAAAGATTATCTTAGTAGGAGTCTTCGGTTTAATCGCCCGTTAAAATGATTAGTATATGATAGTATACTAACAGAGTCTGATATCGTGAGGTATCAGTAAACCTAGGTGGAACCACGTGAGCATAGCTTTCGTCCTTGAAATTATTTTAAGGATGGAAGCTTTTTTTATGACTAATATATGGAGGTTGGTAAAATGAAAAGGATTAAGGTATTTCTTATTTTAGCATTAGTAATTTCTTTAGTAGCGACAGGATGTAGCACAAATAAGGCTTCGGCAGATACATGGGGACAAATAGAAGATAAGGGCAAGATCGTAGTAGGTTTAGATGATACATTTGTACCTATGGGATTTAGGGACAATGCTGGTAATCTAGTAGGATTTGATGTTGATATGGCAAGAGAAGCTATAGAAAGAATGGGTATGGAGATAGAATTTCAACCAATAGATTGGAATTTAAAAGAACAAGAACTAGATACAGGAAATATAGATTTAATATGGAATGGTTATTCTATAAATGATGAAAGAAAAGAAAAGGTTAATTTTACAAATCCATACTTAGATAATCAACAGATAATTGTTGCCCTTTCTTCTTCAGATATAGAAAACAAAGATGATTTGCTAGATAGAATAGTATGTACACAAAACTCATCGAGTGCACTTCAAGCTATTGAAAATGAAGGTGCAAGAGCAAGTTTTAAGGATGGAGACATAGTATTATTTGACACATATACAGAGGCTTTCTTAGATTTAGAAGCTGGTAGGGTGGATGTTGTAGTAGCAGATGAGGTTTTAGCTAAGTATTATATATCTGAAAGAGGACAAGACAAGTTTAAAGTAGTTGATGGGGACTTTGGTGATGAGGAATATGGAGTTGGCGTAAGAAAAGGCGACACCACACTTCTTGAAAATCTTAACAAAGCTTTAGATGAAATGAAGTCAGATGGTAAAGCTGCTGAAATTTCTAAAAAGTGGTTTGGAGATAATATAGTAAAATAGGAGAGTTTATATGGACTACATTATAGAGGTATTGCCCTTTATGTTAGATGGATTTAAGACCACCCTTTGGGTATTTACTGTAACAGCGATTTTTTCTATACCCTTAGGAATAATAGTTTGTTTACTAAGGTTATCCAAAATAAAAGCTATTAGTTTATTGATGCAAGCCTATATATTGATAATGAGAGGGACTCCACTACTCCTTCAGATTATATTTATATTCTTTGGGCTACCAATTCTTGGGATAGTCCTAAATAGGGAAATGGCAACGGCTGTAGCTTTTATTCTAAATTATGCAGCATACTTTGCAGAGATATTTAGAGGAGGCATCAATTCCATAGACAAGGGTCAGTTTGAAGCAGCAAAGGTTCTTAAACTATCTAGGAGTGCTACTTATATAGGAATTATATTTCCTCAAGTATTTAAAACTGTATTTCCTTCATTGGGAAATGAACTTATTACTTTAGTAAAGGATACTTCCCTAGTCTATATATTAGGATTAGGAGATGTACTAAGGGCAGCCAGAACATTATCAAATAAGGATGCATCATTGCTACCTCTTTTTATTGCAGGGGCTATGTACCTTATATTTATAGGAATACTCACATATGCATTAAAGAATGTAGAAAAGAAATTAGAATATTATAGATAGGTGATCTTATGTTAAGAATCAAGAATTTAAATAAATCCTTTGGAGAAAAACATGTATTAAAAGATGTAAGCTTAGATATCAATAAAGGTGAAATAGTCATGGTGACTGGTGAATCTGGGGTTGGGAAGACTACTTTAATCAGATGCCTGTGTGGTCTTGAAAACTATGACAGTGGGGAAGTTGAGTTTATCGAAGATGGGGACAATATGGATAATTCAATTGGACTGGTAGCACAAGCTTTTGATTTGTTCCCACATTTTAATGTAGTAAAGAATATCACCTATCCTCTTATTAAGGCTAAGAACTTTAAAAAGGCTGACGCAATAGACAAGGCTAAGGACTTAGTAGGTCTATTAGGTTTAAATGGATTGGAAGAAAACTATGAGTATCAATTATCAGGAGGACAAAAACAGAGAGTTGCTATAGCTAGGGCCTTGGCTATGGAGCCTCAGTATATCTGCTTTGATGAGCCTACATCG
>CAZXWU010000035.1:6135-13155 GCA_964644495.1 uncultured Tissierella sp. | reverse complement strand
AAATGCATCCTGGAGAACTACTGCCATATGTTCTCTTAGTGAATCCCTGTTTATATCATTAATGTTTTTACCGTCAATATTTATATTACCAAGCCTAGGGCTATAGAACTTCAAGATTAAGTTTATTATTGTACTTTTACCACTACCAGTTTGACCAACAAAAGCAATGCTCTCACCGCTTTTTACTTCAAAATCTACGCCTCTTAGTACATCTTCCTCATCATATGCAAAATATACATCTTCAAAACTTACATGCCCTTTGACATCTTTAAGGTCACCAGGCAAGTCATCCATAGTTTCCAGTCGCAACAAATCGAATATATGGCTAGCAGAGGCATAGGATTGTTCCATTTCACCAAATCTTGTAACCACTGTAGAGATATTGTTAAAAATCTTTGATACATAATCGATAACTATATATAAGCTTCCTATGGTAACAAGATAACTTCCAGTGATCCTACCCACACCAAAGTATAAAAGAACTAGGATAGTTCCCACATAGCTAAGAGCATCTATGGCCCTATATCCTCCATAGCTACTTACCTTTGTCATTTCTAGATTTGTATTGAATATGTTTTGATTGATATTATCGAATTCCTTCTTTATCTTACTTTGCCTATTGAAGACCTGGATGATCTCCATGTTTTGAATATTTTCATTGATACTTCCGTTGATTTCTCCAATATATTCACGATTAAGTGTAGTATATTTGGCAGTTTTGCTTCTTAAATCTCTAAATATTATATAGATGATAGGCGCCAATAATAATAATAGAATTCCTACAGGAAAATTTGTTATAAGAATCATCCCATATATGGAGATAATCATAATTGTTGAAGTTGTCATATCGGCTAAAATAAGCTGAAACATCATCTTCAACTTATTTGTATCATTGGTAATCCTGGAGACAATATCCCCTGTTGGCAAATTGTCAAAATATGATATGGGAAGTCTTGTCACGTGTTTGTATACATCTTTTTGAACACCATAGGCTATATCATTTGCTGCCTGTTCAAAGGCTAAAACAGATAAGTTGCCAAAGAGACCATTGAGAAGATAAATAATCAAATAAATCCCAAGGAGCTTTCCAATGGATATAAAATCTGGCCTTTCCATATCCAAACTTATATAATTATTTAAGATATACCCAATAATCATAGGTCCTATAATTTCCAAGGCAGTACGAATCATGGATAACAATAGTCCTATTGATAAAGGCTTAAGCTCTTTTTTTGCATATCCCAATAATTTTTCTGTGACAAATTCATTTCTTAATTTATTCTTCATCAAAACGACTCCTTGCCATCTGGTTCTCATATTGTCTGAAGTACCACTTGCCTTCCTTAAGAAGGGCTTCATGGTTACCCCTCTCCACAATACTGCCCTTATCTAAAATAACAATCTCATCCAATTCCTGAACTTGACTTATCCTATGGCTAGAGATTATAGTAGTCTTTCCTTGTCTATATTTCTTTATATTATTGATAATATTTCTTTCGGTTCTACTGTCAACTGCACTCATAGCATCATCAAGTATTAATATTTCTGGATCCTTCAAAAATGCCCTTGCAATAGCTATTCTCTGTTTTTGCCCACCAGATAGGGAAATCCCCTTCTCGCCAGCAAGTGTATCTAGTCCCTTAGGAAAAGTACTTAGATCTTTTTCTAAATCCGCCAGTCTAATTGCATCTATGACTTCTTCATCACTAGCATCAGGCTTAGAAAGTTTGATATTATCCCTGATACTTTTTGAAAATATCATATGCTTCTGTGGCACATATCCTATTAGATCTCTAACACTGGATAGGGAGTATTTATTGATTTGTTCTCCATTAAGATAGATGGAATTAGTTTCCATAGGATATATGCCTAAGACCTGCTTAATTAGGGTGGATTTACCTGCCCCAGTTTTGCCTATAATCCCCAAGGTATTTCCACTTTCTAATTTTATATTAATATCCTTCAATACATAGTCTTTTGATGATGGGTATTTGAAGCTATGATTTTTAAACTCTATACTAGGATTTATTTCTATATCTATCACTTGGTCATTTTCTAACATATCTTCTTCATAATCTAGTACACTTTGGATTCTATCCATGGAGGCATTGGCCTGTTGTTTCATGTTGATAAAGTTTCCAAAGGCATACATTGGCCAGACCAACATATTTAAATAATAGGTAAAGGAAACCAATTGACCTATGGTAATTTCTCCTCTTGAGATCAAAAGTGAACCATATCCTAGGGCAATGATAAATGTAAGGGCAGGAATAATACTTTGTATAGGTGTCATGAGGGCTTGATATTTTACTACATCCAAGTTTTTATCTACTAGTTCTTGCCCTCGAAACTTAAACTTGACATATCTTGATTTTTGAAGATTATAGACCCGAATAATACGAATACCCTCCACATCTTCTAAGACATTGGTATTTAGATGATCAAATGCCTGCTGAACTTTATCCCATCTTACATAAACCTTGTTTCCAATCCATATAACTAAATATGCTAAAATAGGCAGAGGAACAATGGCAGCCAAGGTCAGTCTCACATCTACAACAAGAGCCATCATTATAATTATTAAAAAAGGAAATACTGTAGAATCAAATAGACTCAATGTCCCAAAACTGGCTAACTGAGTCAAACTATCTACATCATTGGTTGCTTTTGCCATTAAGGAACCTGTGGAGTTCTCTTCAAAAAACTTTAGAGATTGTTTCAAAAACTTGGTCATAAGATTGTCTCTGGTCTTATAGTCAATCTCGTCCCCTGCTCTAAAAGTAAAATAGGCCCAGCCCATAGCAAAGAAATATTTAATCACTACAACTAGTAGATTAATTCCTAGAATAATTAGAAAGGGCCTCAAGTCTATGGTGCCCTCAAATATTAAATCTGTTAATCTACCAGTTATGTAAGGTGGTATCAAGCCCACTAGATTGCTTAAAAGCAAAAAAAGTATTGCAAATACATATTTAATTTTATAATAGGAAATAAACCAAGCAAATTTCTTAAACATAAGTCCTCCTTGTTGACACAAAAAATATCATAATCTATAGTTACCCTTTTACAAGGTATTTATTTTGGAAATATAATTGTCACTTCAGTTCCCTGACTATATTCACTATCTATTTTTATGATACCCCCATGTGCTTCTACTAAGCTCTTTACGATGGAAAGCCCTAAACCGCTTCCACCAGTTTCCTTATTTCTAGAGGAATCAACTCTATAAAATCTATCAAATATATAGGTTAGGTCCTTAGCTTGAATACCTATACCATTATCTTTAACTCTTATGACGATATTTTTCCTTTCTTCTATTAAATCAACATGGACTTTACCATTCTCACCTAAGTATTTCTTAGAATTTGATAGTAAATTATTAATTATTTGATTGAACTTATCCTTATCCAGAGTCAGTTCAATATCAGCCTCAATTGATGAAGTTATTGTATGATTTTCCTTATTATAAACAGGGGTAAATGCTGTGATTATACTTTTAAGTTCCCTTGATACATTAAATCTTGTTTTTTCTAAATTGATATTATAGGCTTTAGAGTCAAAAGAATCCCTTAGATCATCTGTAAACTTTGATAGTCTATTGACCTCTTCCAAAAGTATAGCTAGATGCTTTTTATTTGGTTCCCATACTCCATCTTGCATGGCTTCTAGATGTGTTTTAAGTGTAGTAAGGGGAGTTCTTAGTTCATGGGAAATATCGCTAGCATATGCCTTTCGAAACATTTCTTCTTTGCTTAAGGTCTCACCAAGAAAATTAATGGATTCAGATAAATCTTTTATTTCAAATGTATTAGTAGTGATATTAGATCTAGCATCTAGATTACCTTGCCTTATATCCACTGCTGTATCTCGAATATGGACTAAAGGCAAAGTTAAACCTCTTGATAGATACATACTAATTAAAACACCTAGAATTATTGTAATAAAGGAGGATATAAATATGGATTTACTTAAGGTGCTTTTAAATATAAGGGCACTTTCAGTTAAATATGAGTTGTCTATATATCCAATTATTAAGGTCCCAATATTTTCATCATTGTCACTTAATAAATATGATTCTTCTATATAGCTACCTCCAGGTATTTGACGGTTCCTATGCATCATACCACCACCGCCCATCCCCATCCCCATATTATTCCTATTTGAATCAAATATAGTTGTATTTTCATTATCTAAAATTTTAATATTGATTTCTTCAGCTATGGCATAATGTATTAGATCCATTTCATTCATTTCAAATTCAGTATTAATATATATAGAGTTTATATTTTCATAGACTCTATCAAATTTTGTATTGCGTTCATTGACTAAATAATTTTCAAATCTATTGTTTATCATAATATTTGATGTAATACTTATTACTACAATAGATATCAAGATAGCAATAATAAAGCTTAGATTTAATTTTCTAGATAATTTCATATAAATCCTCCAATACTATTATCGAGTAAATCTACAGATACTAATATTATATCATTATATCATTATTTAATATAAATCTTCATATTTCCTTCATAATCTAATTCTATAATGTACTTAATAAATAAAATAGATGGAGGGATAGTATGAAAAAGATATTAATTGTTTTAAGTATGGTATTGACTTTAGCTATTGGAACAGCAGCTGCTTATGCTGACAATAATTTTCCACAAATGAATTTCCAATGGAGAAACAGGGGAAATTTATCTTTTGAATCAAGGGAAGACTTTTTACAAGAAAGAGCCAATTTCAGAAAAGATGAAATTGATAGAGCTTTAGAAGATGGTAGAATTACTGAATCACAAGCTAAAGAATGGGAAGGCCACTTCGAATATATGGACGAATTTCACAATAAAAATGGCTACTTAAATGGTGGAAGAGGCTGCCATAGAGGCTTAGGCAATGGTAATATGGGCCGTCATGGAATGATGAGAGGAAATAGATATTAATAGGAGGGATACAATGTTAGCATGGATAAAGAAATTCTTAGATAAATTAGCAAAGGCTAATACTGAGCAATTTGGAAATCAGAGAATGGATTGCTGTGATTTAAATAAAAAGAAGTAGGCTAGAATCTTTCTAGTTTACTTCTTTTTTTCCCTTTCAGAGTTTAGACATGCCTTAGTTTATCCTTCAAATTTATAGCCTGCTCCATATATTGTGGTAATATATTTAGGATTTTTGGGATCATCTTCAATCTTTTGCCTTAGATTTTTTATATGGGTATCAATAGTTCTATCGTAACCTTCATAATCATGACCAAAGGCAATATCTATAAGTTGTTCTCTTGATAAAACAATGGAGTTGTTAGATGCAAGAGCTAATAAGATTTTAAACTCTATAGTGGTTAGAGAAATATTTATATTGCCTTTCATAACCTCCATTTTATCTTTATTAATTACCAAGTCATTATTATTAAAGCTTAAAATCTCTGTTTGCAGTTTAGCTAATTTGTAAGATCTCCTAAGTAAGGCTTTTACACGACTTACCAATTCTCTAGGACTAAAAGGTTTGGTAACATAATCATCTGCCCCAATGTTTAGGCCTTCGATTTTATTTCCTTCATCAGCTTTTGCAGTTAACATTATTATTGGAACATCTGAAGTAGTCCTTATCCTTTTACAAACTTCTTCTCCAGAGATCTTTGGAATCATCAAGTCTAGAATGATTAAATGTATGTCCAAAGTATTAAACAGGTCTAAGGCATTTTCACCATCTGCAGCAGTTGTCACATTATAACCTTCCTTATCTAGGTAGGCTTTGATTACATCTCGGATATTTTTTTCATCTTCTACTAACAATATATTATATTCCATATTGACCTCATTTCTGATTATCTTCTAACCATCTTGTAGCACATTCCTTTTGTAATTACCTATTACAATCCTCCTATATTAGTCCCATATATGAGCGATTTAAGCTCCCTCCTGATCTTCTACTTTCTCCAAAAAGTTGTAATATCTGCCTTGTCTAAAATATTATACTCAATCATCTCCTCTAGCAAGACATAGTCTAAAGGGCTTGCCCATGGAATACGAATTATCATCTTGGTATAATCATATCCTGCTTTTTCGATATCATCTGCGAAGCGCTCAATAGTCACTGTTTCTGGAGATACAGCCATATGTTTTTTTGATACACTAAAGGCAATAATAAATGTTCCATGATCTGTAAACATGGGTTCATTCCAGGCAATTCTAGTCTTTAAGTTAGGAAACCTGCTAATAACCCATTCCAAAACCTCTGTTAAACGATGGCGATGTTCTATATTATCTATACTCATTAAATATGCTTTAAAAGTATCCACTACATTCACTCCAATAAAATTTTATTTGTGTATCATATCATGATACTCTTGAATCTTTTCCATTTGAGCCTTAGCGAATGGGCATAATGGTATTATCTTCTTGTTTTCTTCTCTAGCCCAATCTACTACTTTCTTAAGTAGTTTTTTTCCGATTCCTTGGCCACCCAAGTCATCTGTTACATAAGTCCCATCTATTATAATAAGATTTTCACCTGAGATAACATAAGTCATCTCTGCTAAGGGATTTTCTTCTGAGTCTCCAATATAGAATTTATTTTTACCTTTCTTAATATCTAACATTCCATTACCTCCTAAATTTTGTATTAATATTATTTTACCCTCTAGGGTTTTATACAAGCATTTTTATAAATTTATTTTATAGCTCTTACCCCTTCAAAGGCCAATCAGATGGAAAAAGCACTACCTCAATGGTAGTGCCTAGCTGATCTTATATTTTCTCTATAGGTCTGATGATTTCTTTAAGGGTTTACAGCAAGATCTTGTCTAGATTTCATAATCTGCTTCATACTTTTTCTTTGTTATTTCTCTTAGAGATTCAAAAGTCGTTATAAATACTAGGCCAAACATACCTACAAATGCAGCGATAGATGTAAATTCAGGGAACTTAAAATAAACTATTATCATAGGAATTGCTACTATGTAAAAAGCTACCATTGATATTATCCTGTCCTTCTTAGTGATTAAGACCTTGGTCT
>CAZXWU010000035.1:0-6125 GCA_964644495.1 uncultured Tissierella sp. | reverse complement strand
TTTAATAAATTTAATTAATCCACTAACAATTAAAATAATCCATACAAAATCATACATTGAATCTTTTAGAAACATTTTGCCCATAAAGCCTAAATCTAAATACGCTTCCCCATAAATACCCTTGTTATAAACATAGACATTTATTGGCAAAAACAATAGGAGGATTATATAGCTAATTAATTTTGTCCTAGTTTCATTATAATAATAGTATTTCTTTGTGCTTATAATAGGATTTTTTAATGATTCTGCTTCTATGGATTCAGTCTTCACCTGTTTGCTTTCAATATCATCTTTATCATTGACTAGATAATCAACAGTTACATCAAAGATCCTACTGATGTTAACTATTCTATCTACATCAGGTATAGATTGACCTGTCTCCCATTTGGAAACTGATTGCCTTGATACACCAAGCTCATTCGCTAAATCCCCTTGCGACATATTATTACTTGTACGAAGTTCATATATCTTATCACCTATTGTCATCTTGGTTGCCTCCTTTATGATTGCTTTATTAAACTATATGATATTTCTAAAAAAAGGGCAACCAAGTTGTCTTTGAAATTTAGCAACCAGCAGTTGCACTTTTAAAATCCTTATAAATAATTGGTCTAAAGAAAAAAACAACATAGTTTTAGTCTATGCTGTCTTTGATTAATTATATAATTCCTTTAATTGTAGTGACCTCTAGTCCCTTTTCTCTTAACGCTTCAACAAAAGGATTAATTCCAACAGAATCACTTGCTATGTGGCCAGAGATTATTAGATTTCCTTTGTTCTCCTTTTTGAGTCTAATATAATCTGGATAGGCAATATGTATATATATTACAGTATCCACTCCATTTTCGAAAAATGTATTTGCTATTGAGTAGCCACCGTTGGTGTAGGCCCCATGTGCCACTACTGTTTTCCCTGTTTTTTTGTTTTCATCACCAATAAGCAATTCAACTTTTGTTCTAGCTGCTTGCATTTCTTTCAAACTGCCTAAGCCATCTACTATATCTTTCAATGTTACATCATCATCTTTACATACTTGATCAACTTTCTCTTGCATCAACCTTCTACCAATTTCATCAAGAGGCTGATGGATATTTAAAAAAGGAATATTAAGCATTTTTGCAACTGAAATCGTATTATCATAATTACTCGAAGCTACTGAAATCTTCAATTGCTCATATTTTTCCTCTATGGTTTTCACTGCTACTTCTTCTGGGACATCATATTTTTTCATTATCTCAATGTTGTCCCTAAATACCTCATAAGAATTTATTATATTTGCCTGAGGATGATGTGCGATTACAGCATCATAGCCATTAGCCTTGGCATAATACAAGTCTGAGCTATCTATATCTACACCAAATAGTAGCTTTTTAATATTATCCCCTTGGACATATATTTCTGAATCTGCTGGTATATGATCAAATCCTGCCATTTTAAGTGATAATTGCATTATCTCATTTGTGTTCATAACGATTCCTCCTAAGTTACATGACTTTAGCATATTTTAATATTCATTTTATACTAGAATTTATCTATAGTCAACGATTTATTGTGGTAAAGCGACAATGTTTGTTGTTACCAGTAATTCACACGGACTAAATGAAATTTTACCCCTTCATTGCTCCAACCAAAATCCCACGGAACCCTATAGACATCAGGATTATTCCCATTTACTAAGGTATAGCCTTTTGAGTCTACTCCAGATACTATAACATTGTGGACAATCTTACCTTTTCTTTCAAATGCGATATAGTCTCCAGGCAATAAACTATATGAATGTTCTAATACTTGCTCATAAGTACCGCTAGCAATCAACGAACCTCTCCCACTATATATCATATAGTTATGAAATGTACTAGCATTTACCCAGGCTCTATTACCATCTCCACCAGTATAATTCCATGCGGAGGTTTTGCTCATACCACCTTCATGTATAACTTGAGAGACATAATTTGTGCAATTGCCACCTAGTGAATTATAATTTTTATAATCTAGATTATATTGAAAGCTATAATCAGGGGGTCTTGCTACTCCACTGTATTTGTCTGCGTATTCAAGAGCATTTTTTCTTGCTTGACTTAAATCAGATAAATCTTTAGCTTCTTTTGATAGTATGATTTCATGTGTATAATCTACATCTCTTTGCTTCAATTCTGATGCATTTCCAAGAGGGTCTGCAAACCATTCCCTAGCTATCTTCCAGTCCTTACCCTTGTTAATTAGATCAATAGAATGGTATGTTCCCGTTCTAGAGGAGTTGTCATATTCTGTTGAATCCTCTTCATAATAGTATATGTATTCTGTTGTAACTGCTAAATTTAATTGATAACCATCTTTTACTTCCTTGACACTTCTAAGAAATACTTTTGAATCTATTCGACTAAACTTACTAGCTTGTTTTTCTTGCCATTGTTCAAGATATTTATTTTTTGACACTTCTCGCTCATAAGCCCATCCACCATTTCTAGTTTCTATGTCAAAAATTTTTTCTAAGCTTTCTATATCGCCAGCTAATGCTGCTTTGTTTCTCTTATCAAAAATTTCTTGTACTATTTTCTCTAATTCATCTTCTGTAGTACTTACAAAGGCGTGGGTAGAAATTAGGCTCCTGTATGGATAGAGACCCAGGGTAAATACCATTAATAGCAAAACCACAATTATAAACTTTTTTATTTTTGAAGACTTAATAAAAATGATCATATTTTACCTCCAAAATCAACAAATACCTTTTAGATAATATCAATTCTATTTATAATTTTATTCATAATAGTAGATATCTATGAGTAAATTAGTTGTTGGATTTACAAAAAAGCTAAAAAGGCCAATAAATAAACCCTCGATTTGTAATAAATATCGAGGGTTGCTAATTCATATTAATATATTTTCTATTGGTTTGAATCATTTATATCTGAATCCTCTTCAAGCGATTCCTCAATTCTAGGGAATTCAAGGTCATGCTCAACTTCAATCATGACGACTTTATCATCTTCTTTTAGCAAAACATCTCCGATAGGTACAATAATGTCACTGTTTTCACGTTGTACCATAATAATCAGTCTCTCAGATGGCAACTTCAAATCCTTGATGTATTTGTCCTTCCACTCATGCCCTTTTGGTATTGTAAACTCAATAAGGTCTTGACCACTCTCATCAAAGTGGATTTCCCCACCTAGTACAATTAAGTCATTTTCTTCTATAGTTATTTGCCCTCTAGGGACAATAGTTTTACCATCTCGTTCGATTTTAGCAACTATAAAGTCAAATGTAAGGTTGAGATCTCTTACTTGGGTTCCAATCAAGTTAGAGCCTGGATGGATCCTAGTTTCTAAGAAACCAATCTCTCTTTTGTTTTGATAGTAATTAAATGTCTGTAAGACTGTGTCATTAGGATCTAGCATATCCCATCTTCTTGCTGCAGGTGGCATTAATGAGCCTTGAACCAATGATGAGAGTACACAGATACCAAATACTATATGGTATATATCCACTGATATACTTGCATCACTATTCACTGCTAATATTGCAAAGGCAATAGCTGCAGCACCACGGATACCTGCCAAAGAAATCATATTCAGTTGATTTTTTTTCAGACGAAATGGAAACATAAGCCCATAAACCGTCACTGGTCTAGCGATTAAAGTCATAAATAACATAATCGCAACTGCTATTGGGAATGTCTCTATAAAACTTGTTAAGTTGGACAATAAGCCTAATATAAAGAATAGACCTATTTGCATTATCTCAGTAAAACCATCAAAGAAGAATACTATATCACGCTTACCCCTAAATTCCATATTCCCAAGATTAATACCTAGTATATAAAGAGCTAAGTATCCATTACCTCCAATTAGACCTGTAGCCGCATATGTAATAAGCATAATAGATGCCATGAATACTGCATAGAGTCCATCAGCTCCAAGTGGAATACTCTTTAGGAGTTTCCCAATTACAAATGCGAAAACAAAACCCATGACAACACCTAAGACAACTTGTGATAAAATTAGAACTGGTACGGAAACAGAAGAGCCTATAATTATAGATAGGAATACCATGGTCATTGTATATGCTGCCGGGTCATTTGAACCACTTTCAAGTTCTAGTAAAGAAGCAGTGCTATACTTCAAGTTCAGGTCTTTTGATCGTAAAATATTTGATACACTGGCAAAGTCTGTAGAACCCACTATTGAACCAATGAGCATACTTTCTAACAATTCAAAACCTAAAACGTAATGTGCAAATAAACCTGTAATCAATGCAGTAGCAACAACACCCAATGAACTTAGTATGATTGCTTCTTTTGCTACTGGTTTTGCCATATTCCAATTAGTACCGAAACCACCATAGAACATGATAACCATAAGTGCAACCGTAGCAAAGTTATCTGCAAATTGATAGTCCTCAAATTCTAAACCAATACCACCGAAGGTCATACCAAGCAAAATAAATAATAATAATGCAGGTATTCCATGCTTATTGGACATTCGGATAGCAAATAATGCAAGGATAAAAATAATTCCAATAAGTAAATAGTTCATATATGCTCCTTTCAAATAATGTATTTTTGAAGAGATTGTCAAACTTAAATGTTTACGATCATCTTATTATTTGTATTTTACCACATATTAGGTAAATTTCAATTGATAATATATTCAGTCAAATCCCACTAACTTACAATATCCCTTCTTTATTGTAGCCATATAATTATATAATTATCTATTCCCATTTTTCTTTCCTAAAATTTGTTCCATATATTCAAACTTCCAGTGTACTAATATTATTACAGTATAATAATAACTATGTCCTTGGTAATACTACAATTGAAATATCAATTTAAGGAGGATTTTAATGTCATCAATTAATAATATTAATAATGCTATTGATAGAATAAAAGCTCTTGAATGTCCAACAGGTGAAGTTGAAACACGTGTGGCAGGAATATTGGAGGATTATAAAGTTGCAAATAAGAATGAACTAAATATATATAGAAATGAAGAATTAGATAAAGATAGTAATGAAGCTTATACTGCAGTCTTTTCTAATCTTCCAAATCAATCTCTTGTAGTGCTAGCAAAATCTGGTCTTGATGATTATGTGGCTACAGTTGTCGATGCTTATATTATGAAATAAAACTTGTTAGGTCATTTAGACTTCTCAAAATGAGGCAAGCCGAATTTAAATTTCAGCATGCCTTATTTTTTCTAAGCTATATTTTTTATCTTTTTCTATAATTTGATTTCTTCCTAGGCGAATTCTTTTTTTCACTTTTATCTGATTGTTGGTTTCCCAACTTTTCTCTTCTAATTTTACCTACCTTTTCAGGTTTTTTCTTAGATTTACCTGTTGAAGGTCTGGAATTATTGTTTCTTGAGTTAGATGATCTTCTTGATGATCTCTCCTTAGTTTGGACGGTTGTATCCTTTAATGGATATGGATTGTCTGTATTTTCCGGAATTGTTTTACCTATTAACTTTTGTATATCTCTAAGCAATGGTTTTTCATTAAAATCACAAAACGAAATTGCAATTCCACCAAGTCCTGCCCTCCCAGTACGTCCAATTCTGTGAACATAGGTCTCTGCTACTTCTGGCAAGTCAAAATTGATAACATGAGAAAGCTCATCTATGTCTAGTCCACGTGCTGCAATATCAGTAGCAACCAATATTCTAGTTTTTCTTTTCTTAAAATTACTCAAAGCACGCTGTCTTGCATTTTGTGATTTATTTCCGTGAATTGCCTCTACTGAAAGTCCTTCCTTTTCAAGGGATTGGACTATTTTGTTTGCTCCATGCTTTGTCCTCGAAAATACTAGGGCAGATTCAACAGTCTTATCCTTTAATATGTTGACCAACAACTTTACCTTATTTACTTTGTCAACAAAGTATACCTCCTGTTTTATGGTATCAACAGTAGATGCAACTGGAGTTACCTCTACTTTCACCGGATTCTTCAATATAGCATTAGTTAGCTTTGCTATTTCATCTGGCATAGTAGCAGAAAAACACATTGTTTGTCTTTGATTAGGAAGATAGGTAATGATCCTCCTAACATCTTTAATCATACCCATATCTAACATCATGTCTGCTTCATCTAGGACGAAATATTCAACCTGCTTTAAATTGATAAAT
>CAZXWU010000034.1:3718-13350 GCA_964644495.1 uncultured Tissierella sp. | reverse complement strand
CACTAGAAAAGTCGCTTTCCTGTTATTCTGAGCCCAGCGAGGAATCTTAGATATCGTTGAAACACAAGATTCTTCAACCTGGTTTCAGAATAACAGATCAACAGAGCCTACTTTTTCAGTGGTCATTTTATTATATTAAAACATTCTTAGATCTAATTCATTAGCCAATGATTTCATCAAACCTATGCCTGCCCTAGAGTTACTATTTTCATCTAAGGGAGGGCTAAATACTCCTATACCTAATTTACCAGGGACAGCCCCCATGATTCCTCCTGCTACTCCTGATTTGGATGGAATCCCTACCTCCACTGCATATTCCCCACTATGGTTATACATGCCTGAAGTCACCATAATGCCTAGGGCTATTGATCTTAGCTTTTCAGGACTTGCCAACCCATAGGTCTCTAGACCTTGGCATCCATTTGCTATAAAGGCTCCAATATTTGCTAAATCTACTGCATCTACCTCTATGGAACATTGCTTGAAATAGCTATCCAATATATCTTCCACGTTTCCATCAAGCATAGCTCTAGCCTTCATCATATTAGCTATTGCACGATTTTTATCTCCAGTTGCTTTTTCCGAAAAATATACTTGCTCATTATAGTTTAATTCAGGATTATTTGCCATAGTCCTAGTCAAGTCAAGGATTCTTTGGAATTTTTCATCTCCTTCACCTTTTACCAATGACGTTGTAAGAATGGCTCCTGCATTTATCATTGGATTAGCTGGCTTTTTTGTATGTGGTAAATCTAATTTATAAAGGGTATTAAATGGATCATCACTACCCTCATATCCTACTCTTTCAAAAACATAATCTTGACCATTGTCCATAACTGCAAGCATTAAAGATATCACCTTTGAAGAAGACTGAATCGTAAATTTAACATTAGAGTCTCCTGACTTATATAGATTACCTTGAAAATCCACTATACACACACCTACATGATCAGGATTTGCTTTGGATAAAGCTGGTATATAATCTGCTAGCTTACCCTCCTTTGCCAATTGTCTATTTTCTTCTACTATTTTTTCTAAAAGTTTTTCCATTGTTCTCCCCCTCATATTATTCAAATAAATCATTCTCTATATTCAGGTACTTTTTATTTGGCTTTGACTCAAATGATTTACCATTTAGGTACTCCAGCTTATCACTTAGTCCATAAAACTCAACCTTGTATCCGTGGAGCCACTGATTATCTAAACCATATTTGTCTTTGAATATAATATTTGTGTTTTTATCACCATATTTTCTATCACCTATAATAGGATAGCCCAAGGAGGATAGATGACCCCTTATCTGATGTGTCCTGCCAGTTATTAAATCAATTTCTAGTAAGGAATATCCATTAAAATACTTTAGGGGTCTTATATTTGTTGATATCTCCTTTGAACCATCCATATCATCTTGACTAACCTTTACCATGTTTCTATTCTCATCCTTGGATAGGTAGCCCCTAGCTTCAATCTCCTTGTCTACCTTGCCTTTGACAATTGTCTTGTAGAACTTTTTTACATAGGTATTCTTTATAGCCTCATTTATGCCTTTTAGAGCATCATAATTCTTTGCACCAATTATTATTCCAGATGTGTTTCTATCTAGCCTATTACAAATTGATGGTGTGAAGGTTATTTCGATCCTAGGTACATAGTCCCCTTTCTCAATGAGATAAGTTATCATACTATCTACTATATTCTCTTCAAAATCTCCACCAGCTCCATGTGAAAGTATACCTATTTCCTTATTTATCAATAATATATTATCATCTTCATAGACAATACTTGGTATCAATTTCGATTTTACTGGCTTTTTTTCTTCAATAAACTTAGCTATTGTTTCATCTGCCAGATATAACTGAACCCTATCCCCCTCATAGATCATAGTTTCAGGTTGGGCTCTCTTGTCATTTACCTTGATATTTTTCTTTCTTATCATTTTAAATATAAAACTTCGTGGTGCCTTATCGAGATACTTTTGCAAGAACCTATCTAACCTTTGTTCATTTTCATTTTTATGGATAATAATTTCTTTCAACTTTTTATCACCTTTTCTATATACATATGCTATAATTATAATATAAACTTTGACAAAATGATACTTGAACTAGATAAATGAGGTGAACATTATGAATTCTTTTTTTGAAAAACTTAAGGACTATCTTTATGATTCTATAGATTATTTAATCATTATTGTTATTATAATTGGCGTTGTCTCTGTTATTGGATGGAGATTAGATGTATTGTTTGCAAAAGACACACTGGATCTTCCTACACCGCCGGTTATCGTAGATGAAAGAGATATTGATCAAGATGATGATTTACATAGAGATGAAGATATAACAGATGTTGCTACTGATTTAACAGGTGATGATGAAGACCCTGCTGGGGATCCTGATATGATGGACATGCCTGATAGTGATAATCCAGAGAATCCAACAACAGTCACTGTATCTATTCCCGATGGGACCCTACCTTCTGGTATAGGGACTATACTTGAAAACAATGGTCTAGTTACTAGTAAAAATGACTTTGTTATACAAGCACAAAACATGGCATTAGATAGAAGACTTAGATCAGGTACATTTTCTATTCCTAATAACGCTACACTGGAAGAGGTCATAAGAATAATTGCAAATCAAAGCTAGCGATGGTAACTACCATCGCTTTTATTATATCTAAATATTTATATATTATTTTCTTCATGTCCAAATTTATTATTAACACTTCCTTGCTCTTCCACATATATTATATTAAGGCTTGGTCCTGATACTAATAAGGAGGTGCTAATATGGGTAATTTGTTAGGCGGTAGAAGAGGATGTAACGATGATTCCTTACTATTTTTCTTCTTGCTTCTAGTATTGATTTTTGACGGAGGCTTCGGTGGAAGGCGCTGCTAATTATATATATTTATGGGGTTTACCCCGATTCCTATAAGTCGACAAAAGAGCAAGTATTGATCTTCAATACTTGCTCTTTCTATTTAGTAAGTTTCATTTATATATCCATCAATCAAAGATAGCTTCTTCTCTTCAATAAATACTTTCTCTTCTCTAAGTACTTTTAATAGCCATAAGGATTTTGAATGAAAAATAGCTTCTTCATAATCCAATAAAACTATTTCATATAGCTTATCCCTTAAAAATTTGGATTCCATCTTTACAAAATATGCTTCTACTCCTCTAAATTCAAGGAATTTTAGTAATGCTAAGGCTGCTCTATCCTTCTCGTGGTAATAGTTATTACCTTTGTTTAGGTAATATCTATAATACCTTTGATGTCTCCTTGTGTCTTTAATCTCTTTAGCCAACATTGTATAATATTTGGCTAAAACATTGTAATACTGATAATTGAACATTCCTTTCTCATAGGAATCTACCCTTAGAAATGGTTTTAGATTAGATTTTCTAACCAAATCAAAATTTTGTTCTAAAAACTCCCTTTTAGATAGATCTCCATTACCAAATTGCAGGATCAATGAAGATCTGTTGTCAAAGAATCGTTCAAACATACTCTTCCTAGTATAAACACTCAAATTTATGCACCCATTCTAATACTATTTTATAATCTACTTATCTATTATAACATATTTCACTACATATTTAGCAAATTTATTTCATCTTTAGTAAGTTCCCTATATTCTCCAACCTCCAAATTTGAATCAAGTTCAAGTGGTCCCATGGATATTCTCTTTAGATAGACTACTCTCATGGAAACACTCTCAAACATTCTCTTTACTTGATGATATTTACCCTCTTGTATAGTCAGCTTTACCTCTGAGATTATATCAGATTTAATAATCTCTAACTCTGCAGGCAATGTCTTATATCCATCATCTAATACTATACCATCTTTAAATTTATCTATATAGCTTTCATCAACATACCCATCCACTTCTACATAATATACCTTATTGACCCTATTCTTTGGTGAAAGAAGCCTATGAGCCAATTGACCATCATTTGTAATCAAGAGTAAGCCTTCAGTATCCTTATCTAGTCTCCCTGCAGGAAATGGATCAAATATTTGGTAGTCTGGTGAAAGTATATCTATGACAGTTCTAGTGAGTGGATCATCTGTGGATGAAACTAGGCCTTGAGGTTTGTTCATCATCAAATAGATATACTTTCTATAATTTACCTCTTCCTCTTTAAAGTGAATTATATCACTATATGGATCCAATTTAATAGAGTTATCAAGGACAAGCTCATTATTGACCTTAATAAAACCTTTTTTAATGAAATTTTTTACATCTTTTCTACTACCGTATCCCATGTTTGATAAGACTTTGTCTAGTCTCTCTAATTTTGCCAATCATTTCACCTACCTATTATCTTGATATTGAATAATTATTGTTTAAGAGTAAAAACTAAAATTGTCTACAAATTCTTATGAAAGGAGACATATAAATGCATAATGAAAAAATAACTGAAGGTGTGACCTGTGTAGTTAATAGCTGCCACTATCACACACAAGAAGATTTATGTACCGCTGGTCAAATAGAGATAAAACCTAAAAATGCAAGATCAGTTGATGACACAGATTGTGGTACCTATGAAAAAGATAATGCTCTAAAGTAAGAAAATAATGCAGGGCAATCCCTGCATTATTTATTATATCATACTTTTTATATACTATTTAATATTTAGCACCTATTAAATCTCTATTTCTATACAGTGGTCTTTTAAATCTTCTGGCAGATCCTTTAATCTATAATCTACATTAATGTAAAAGTGTACATCGTATTTCTCTTGAACAAATTGAAGTCTTTTTAATAAATCCCTTAAATCATCAACACTTAAATCTATTACCTTATATATGGAATCTACATATATTTTTTCCAAATCATAATCCATGCCAATTATTCCACACAAAAAGCCATAGAAAGATTCAAGATTTCTCACATTGAATTCCATGGCATTTATAAGTCGTACGTTGTAATTTAGAGTAAATATATGGTCATCATCAACATCAATGAAGGCAATGTTCCCATTTCCTTCCTTCATATCCCTATTGGCATTATCAATCAGCCATTTAGTTTTTCCAGCACCTTTTTCACCTAAAATAAACTTACACATGATAAACCCCTACCTTTCATTTTTAAATTGGTAATTGTTTTATATTAAATATTTAGACTCTTTAAAGCTTTACCATTTAAATAATCGAATTTAATACCTTGATAAGTTTGTCTTTCTTCCATAATAGAGACTATTTCGTCTCTAATCTTCCACCATGATTCTTGCCAATTGACAAATAGCGTGTTTTCCTCTGGTGCTCTGCCTATGATTCTTTGAACTACAATTTCAGGGTTTAAGTATTCTAAAAAAGTAATTACCCTTTCTATGTATTCTTCCTTAGAAATCATAGTGATTTCATTGTTTTTGTATTCTTCAGCTAAGACTGTACCTTCTACTATATATAGAGAGTGTAGCTTGATTTCGTCTACCTTCAAAGCTGATATAACCTTGGCATTCTCTACAACATCTACCATATTATCCCAAGGTAGATTGAGGATTAAGTGAGTACACAATCTAAGGTCAAATCTATTTATCCTTAAGGCTGCATCTATAAACTCTGCTAGAGAATGTCCCCTATTAATCTTTTTTAGACTGTGATAGTTTACACTTTGAAGACCTAATTCAATTATAATTTCTAAATTATAATTTTCCTTGATTTCCTTCAAAAATATGAGATAATCATCATTTATACAATCAGGTCTTGTAGATACTGAGATACCCACTATGTCTTCCATTATTGCTTCATTGATATATTCCTTAAACTCCTCCAATGGTAAATAGGTATTTGAAAAGTTCTGGAAATATGCAATAAATTTATTTGCTTTATATCTTTTTTTGATATAAGACTTGTTCTTTAGAATTTGTTGTGTAACTGATAACTGGTTTGATAGATTTTCAAAAGAACCCCCTTCCTCACCGCAAAATGTACACCCGCCTGTACCTACGCAACCATCTCTATTTGGACAGGTTATGGGCAAACTAATAGGCAGTTTGTAAACCCTTTCACCAAATTGTTTCTGTAAATGTTGCGAGTATGTTTTGTAAACCTTAATCTGATTCAACTGCTCAACTCCTAACTAATAAAAGCTTGTCCTATAGATTTAATTATACCCTATTCTTTTATAATTCAACACAAACTTCGATAAATTTAGACAAAAGTACTTTGCACATGTGCAAAGTACTTTTATATATGATTATTCCTCTTCTTCCTCTAAATCTTCATCTTCAATTACAAATTCTTCGTCTTCAAACTCATCAGCAAATAACTCATAGTATGCTTCCGCAACTAAGTCAAATTCCTTATCGTCTTCAATTGGATCCAGCACAAATCCTTCTTCATCTTCTGTATAAGCAAATAGAAGCACTTCTTCCTCTTCAATACCTAATAATGCCATGTATTCCTTGTCTTCTACTGAAAATATTCCGATTATACCGCATTCAATCTCAGTACCATCTTCTAAATTTAATGTAATTATATCCATATCACCATCATCGTGATCGTGACCACAACCACACTCATGATCATGTTCATGTTCTAAATCTAAATTCTCTTTATCCATATCTCGATTCCTCCTAACAAATATTGAATATGACTTTATAATATAACATTTTTGGAATAATGTACATATCAAAATCAAATTTTAACTATTAAATAATTTTTGTAAATATTCATGTCCAAACACATCTACTATTCTAAGTATCATTTCCTTAGATTTAGTAGGATCTATGTCTATTTCAAATTCATTATCTATTGTTAACCTTTCAGGCCTTCTTAATTCCTCAAATTCTATATTTATTACATTTTTATCTATTATATATCCTATACCTATATAATCTATTAGGCATAAGGGGTCTCTTTTAATTATTTCTTTTAGCTTTTCAGCTTCTTTTTTCTTTAATTTTATATCATGTAAATCTATACTGTAGTCTGTTAATTTAATTCTTAGACTCAATGATTCACCCTCTAACTTCTCTTCTAAATCAAAGGTTAGCCTTTCTTCTAAGTTAAACTTATCTATATTCTTAATAATATAGGATTCTTTTGATATGTCAGCCAATCTCTTTCTCATAATTGATGTGGATATATTACCTAGATCTGTGCTTATCCACCTACGATTGTTTTTTTGAGCTACAACAGCTGTAGTTCCGCTGCCACCAAAAAAGTCTGCCACAACAGACCCTTCCCTAGATGACGACAATACAATTCTCTCTAGAAGGGATTCTGGCTTCTGAGTCCTATATCCAACCCTCTCCCTTGATGTACGACCTACCATATTTATCTGCCAGACATCCTTTAGGTTGACCAGTGTATACCAGCCTAGTTCATCTTCATATTCTTTGACATTTTTAAACCTATAGGGTTTATAGTCTCTGTTATAGGACTTTTCCTTTTGTGGATTGAATATATAGTTTTTACTTTTACTGTATACAAGTATATTGTCATGTTTTCTTGAAAAATATTTCTTACTTGTACCACCAGATTTGTAAGCCCATATTATTTCATTTAAAAAATTTTCCCTGGTAAATATGCAATCCATTATTATCTTTACATAATGAACACTTCTATAATCCAAGTGTATATAGATGGTCCCTTGATCTGATAGAAGCTCTTTCATTAGAAAGAGTCTCACTGTAAGCATTTCAAGGTATTCCTTGATGCCCTTGCCCCATGTATCACTATAAGCAAAGGTTTCTATTGCCTTTTTCTTGCCTTCATCTTTTACCTCTATACGATGTGTATAATTCGCGTTGGAATAGAATGGTGGATCTATGTATATCAAATCTATACCTGACCTATATCCATTGTCAAGCAAATCCTTCATAGCTTGAATATTGTCACTCTTGTAGAGTAGATTTGTGTACTCATGGGAAAGACGAGTGTTTATCTTTTCAATATTAAATTCTATATTATTTCCATTGATAATTTTTGCTGCTTCTAACCTGCCATCATTAATAATTGTTGGAATAATACCAATCAGGTCTATTTCATTCATAAGACACCTCCAAATATATGTAATTCTATAAAGTTCCCCCTTAGTGGACTTAACATACTAATTATAACAGACATGTATTTCTTTTACATTAATATATTATTATGGTCTTATTTGGGTATATAATCTAAAGAATACTTATAGGAGGTCTATATGATGATAAAGAGAGAATTGGACGTAATTAGGCAGGGTATTTTAAACGAAGTAGAAGGATATGAATTCTACAAAATGGCTGCCAATCAAGCAGGAACTGGTGAGAGTAAAGAAGCATTTATGGTCTTAGCCAATGAAGAGCTAAAGCATATCGAATACTTAAGGGCACTATTTGACAAGATTAAAAGCAGTAGTCAAGATGATATCACCCTAGCATTTGATTCGAATCCACCTAGTCCAGATATCTATAACTGGAAAAAGGTAGACAAACAATATACATCCCTGGCTATGTCAGTCTTTGGAATTGGAATACAAATGGAAAAGGCTTCTATAGAATTCTATGAGGATGCTAAAGCAAACACAGAAATCAAAGAAGCCAAAGAATTATATGATCTTTTAATCAAATGGGAATATGTCCATCTAGAGCAATTTACTGACCAATACAACAGCTACAAAGAAGATTGGTGGCATGATCAAGGATTTGCCCCATTCTAAATATTCATATCTATATGACAATATCCACCAGGATTCTTTTTAAGATAATCTTGGTGGTATTCTTCTGCTTGGAAGAATACGGATAGAGGCATTATCTCTGTCACTATTGCTTTATCATGTTTATTTTCTTGCTCTTCTAAGGTCTTATTGATAATTGCTAGGTCTTCCTTGTTTACATAATAGATTCCAGTTCTATATTGATTTCCAATATCTCCACCCTGTCTATTTAACAGAGTAGGATCAATTATCCTCCAAAATCTATTCAAAAGTGTATGCAAGGAAATAATATTCTCATCATATTTAATATAGGTGGTTTCCGTATGACCAGTAGTCCCAGTACATACTTGCTCATAAGTTGGGTTGTTTTTATTTCCATTGGCATAGCCTACTTGTGTATCGACTATACCATCTATTCTAGACATATATTCCTCTACGCCCCAAAAACAACCTCCAGCTAAATAAATTTCCTTCATATTATCATTCTCCTTATTCTTAATTGCTTAAATCATCTACTAATAATATATATTCTACATTATTTAAATCAATATTCAAGTCCTCTTTATAGCCTGAGATATGGGTAAATATCAATTTAATTTGTATACCATTTTCTTCAATTTCATAGGTCACCTCTTCTGGAGGCATTTGGCTTTCCCTATCATCAGGACTATATCCTAATCTATCTATTATCTCTAATGCTATCTCTTTTGTATCAAGAGCCATTAAAACCTCATCATCCCTCATCAATCCTAGGATATAGCTATCTCTTGTCTTGGAGATGGATAAGTCATCAATTATTATTTTCTCATTCTGCCATGATGATAGTTGAATAAAGTAATCATAGCCTTCAACATCTATAGGTTGATCACAAATACTTGTAATATAATAAAAATGAGTATTGCCATAGTCTAGTCCATAGATATTTGGCTCATACTTAAATCCAAACACATCTTCCATATTATCTGTTTCAAAATCATCAC
>CAZXWU010000034.1:0-3708 GCA_964644495.1 uncultured Tissierella sp. | reverse complement strand
ATATCATCTAGTGAATGATTAATATTGAAATAATGAATTATATTACTGATCTCTCGCTGGTCGTCTTTTGACACATCTGGATTTTCAACTATGCTAGCACCACTTATCATGGTGTTTGTGTTTAGTATATCATTTAATCTTCTGTTTTGGCTAAACTTTGATATAGAATAGCTGCTTAGTGGACCTATTACAGAATTTAGTACAATAATAGATAAGGATATAGGGATGATTATATTTTTGAGTGGTTTTTTAATTGAAAAATATATCATCATCAATGTTATCCATAAGCCTAAGACCAATATATAATACCTATTCTCTGTGATGCCATATTGGCTTATCCTTTGACCTATAGATAGATACATCATCAACAATATGGGTAATACAAGTTTTGGAAATAAGAACTTAAAGTATCTAGAAATCTTATCAGTCTCAAGTAGGGGTGTTATTAAGAATATTACCCCTATGCTTAAGGCTGTATACCAAACCACCAAATGTGATACCAATCCCTTTGGCCACTCCCATGTTATCAATATCTTAGCAAAATAAACATAGAGTATGGCTGTATATATGGTTATCAGAGGAATGACTATATAGGTCAAAAGTATTCTCATAGAATTGGAGTATTGATTCTTTTCAAAGTAATCTCCATCTTTAGCTTGCTTGGATAAAAAGAAAGATACTGCAAAGACAAAGAATATTATTAAAAATATATATAGATAATACTTATAGTTTATTGTCACATCAAATAAATTATCTATAGTAAAGAATATGGCAAATATCCCAAATATCAAAACAAAGGAATATATAACCGTTTCAAAGAAGTTACCGAATATATCTAGTATTCGATACTCATAGTTTTTATCCTTATTGCCTAAAACAGGTATATAGAAATATACCAATACTAGGGTAATCATAACCCCTACATATCTTGTCATTGAGAGAAACTGAAAATCTTTTAATAAAAACAAATAATAAAATATTAGTATTGCACTTCCGCCTATATAGGATAATAGGGCCCTTCTTTTATTGCCATGATCAATATTTTCTAGTAATAAAGCTATACACAGGGATAATAGTATGCCCATACCTAATACCATATTGAAACGAACTAGGTTTTCTTGTGTACTAGCTGTCATATTTAATCTGTTTTCATTGAAATATATAAGGGACATGGCTAAGAATGTAGAAACCCCTATTGTAATTGGAAATCTTCTCAAACCCTGTTTGATAGCCAAAAGAATTGATTGTAGTCTATTAAATAATTTCATGATATACACCTCCTGTATATAGTATTTACCCAAATTATACATCTACTATTCCAACTATAGGTTACATATAAATGACAAAATGCTCTGAAGGTATAGCCCTTAGAGCATTTCATTTAATCTTTCTTCATCCTTTATAATTATCCTTTTATTACCTTCGAAATCTATAATTCCCAATTCCTTAAAAGTTCGTAGCTTTCTAGTCATAGTTTCTCGGGATAGGCCTGCATAATTTCCCATCTCTTCCCTATTGATGGTTAAATCTAAAATGACCTCACTATCAGTCCTTGTTCCAAAATCCTCTTCTAGCCTTAAAAGCAAGCTAGCTACTTTTCCATCGGTAGACATGGTGGATAGTCTATCAACTAGATCTTCCGCCCATCTAATACGCTCATAGGCCTGTTCTAATACCTTCAGTGTAATAGTAGGATGCTTTATAATTATTTGATCAAAGTCTTTTTTGGTCAAGGTGCTAACTATGGTGTCTTCTAGGGCTTGAGCATTGTAGAGGTATTCATCCTCTTTTAAAAGATTAAATCCACCTACAAAATCCCCTGCTGCATATATATACATTATCTGTTCTCTACCATCAGAAAAATATTTATAAAGTTTCATCTTGCCTTCGCATACAATGTAAAGTCTATCAGCCTTATCTCCAGTTCTAAAGATCATATCTCCCTTTTTAAAACTTTTTGTAACTATACCTTCAGATATTTTCCCACTCTCTTCATCACTTAGACTAGATAATAAGGGTATGTTGTGCAAACATGATTTTCCTTTGCATTCTGTACAGTGTCTATTGCATATAATACATTCTTTAATCTGGATCACCTCTTATATAATCTAGACATATGATAATAAAGCGTAATTAATAGAAGTCATACATCTACTAATTACGCCGGTCCCACTATATTATACAATTCTTTTGTTTTCTTTAATCCTACTTGTCTCTTCAGCTAGTAGCCTATTTAACAAATCCTCATATTCCCTAGCTTTGTCCTTATCCATTTCTGGTATATCCTTCAAGCTATAGTCCATATTTAGATCTTGGTATTTATCTAGACCAAGTCTATGATATGGTAATATTTCAAATCTGTCTATTTTGTCAGCCATATATGCTACTTCATTAAAGAGGCCATATATACTTTCTTCATTATCTGTAATAGATGGAACCATTACATGTCTTAGCCATATTGTACCACGAAAGTCATTTAAATAGGATAAAAATTTGTTTAATCTATGTTTTGATTTTCCTGTTATTGATTTATAGCCGTCATTGTTGAAGTGTTTGATATCCAAGATAACTACATCGACTAATTTTAGTATCTCTTTATAGTATCTTTCATCTCCATAACCACTTGTATCAATAGCTGTATTGATTCCAGCTTCTTTTAATAGTTTCAAAGTCTCTACTAAAAACTCACCTTGTAGTAGTGGTTCGCCACCGGAGAAGGTAACCCCTCCTCCTGATCTTTTATAGTAGGACTTATATCTTAGAGCCATATTTAATACTTCTTCAGGTGTGATCTGGTCTTTAGAAAACATGGTTTGACTATCAGGATTATGACAATAAGCACATCTTAAAGGACAGCCTTGCAAGAAAAATACTGTTCTTATTCCAGGACCATCTACTAGTCCCATTGTCTCTATTGAATGTAATCTTCCTTCTGCCATCTTGATCACCTTTCCTATATTCTCTCATGGAATGTTCTAGAAATTACTTCTTCTTGTTGTTCCCTTGTTAGTCTATTAAAATGAACTGCGTAGCCAGATACCCTGATTGTTAATGTTGGATATTTAGCAGGATTTTCCATTGCTTCTATCAATAATTCTCTATTTAGTACATTTACATTTAGGTGGAAGGCATTTTGTTCAAAATATCCATCCATAATACCTACTAAGTTGTTAATCCTATCTTCTTCTCTATTGCCAAGTGTTGAAGGTACTATAGAGATTGTGTTGGATATACCATCTTTGCATACATTGTCATAAGGAAGCTTAGCTACTGAGTTAAGGGATGCTAATGCTCCATTTTCATCTCTACCATGCATTGGGTTAGCACCTGGTGCAAATGGCTCTCCAGCTTTTCTTCCATCTGGTGTTGACCCAGTTTTCTTACCATACACAACATTTGATGTTATTGTCAGTACTGATAATGTGTGTTCTGCATTTCTGTAAGTGGGGGTTTTCCTTAATTCATCCATAAAACGCTCTACTACTTTTACAGCTATTTGGTCTACCCTATCATCATCATTTCCAAACTTAGGGAAGTCCCCTTCAATTTCAAAATCCACTGCTATACCATTTTCATCTCTTATTGGTCTAACCTTAGCATATTTAATAGCACTTAAAGAGTCTGCCACTATGGATAATCCTGCTATACCAAAGGCCATATATCTATGAACTTCTGAATCATGTAAAGCCATTTGTCCCTTTTCATAAG
>CAZXWU010000033.1:0-13494 GCA_964644495.1 uncultured Tissierella sp. | reverse complement strand
TCAATTTCTTTAACCATTGTTGCACCGCAACGTGTACAGGTGCCTCAGGTAGAAGTTAAGATAACTGCATCCACTCCGTCAGCCTTCAACTCCTTACTGAATTCTTCTGCAAACTTTTTAGAACTGGCTACAGCTGTACCATTTCCAACTGTTGTATAGAAATATCTATGAAGCTTACCTATCTTGCCTTCTTTTTCCAAGTCCCTCAAGACATCTACTGGTAATACTCTATCTGGGTCTTGGTTTGCATAAACAGGATCATATCCTCCATGAGCAGTCTCATGAGTTTCCTCTGTTAAGTCATCAAAGCCTTCTATATCGTATTTACCATATTTAGATGCAGATGATGATTCTATGTGATCTGGATTCCCCTTAGGGACAATACCACCTGATGTAACTAAAGCTATGGTAGCCTTGGCCAAGTCTTCTATAGCTGGATTTGGAGGTACTCTATCGAAAGCCGGCATTGGATACTCCGTTTCAAACTCTTCACCTTTTAGTTTTTTAATCATCATATCTACAGCCCTCTCAGACCCTCGTTTGTCTGTGAAGTAGTTCTTTCTAAGGCCTCTTTCTAGATATCCTTCTTCTTCTGCTCTACCTATTTCCTCACCTTTAGCTAATTTCAGAGCCATTGGAACTAATTTTTTGACAGCATCTCTCATACCAGCTGCACTGTTTTTAGTGGAAATAACATATACAGATTTCCTGAACATTTCAGCACCTGGATTTTCTTCATACATACCAGTTATAGCTGGAATATTTAGCTCTTTCTGAACCATATCCGCAACTTCACCACATGCAAAGCCATATCGCCCTGCATTAAAAGCCGGACCTGCAATTAATATATCAGGTTTATATTTTTTAATTAACTCTAAGATCTCTTTTTTCGCTTGCTCAGTGTTTTCTCCAAAGTAACTATCTCCACAAATAACAGTAGCTACTATCTCAGCTTCTCCCTTAAATCCTGCATTTATAGCCATTCCAGGGCCAACTATTCCTTCTCTTACTTCAGGCCTATGACCAGCCTTATCTTCTCCTCCAATACCTGCAAAGAACTGGTTAATATAGTGCACTACTCTAATACTCTCCACCAATGTCCTCCTTTCATTACAGTCATTTTTACTACTAATCATTAAATTGTCCGAATTCATTTCTCATAGCACTTACTTCTTCTATTATCTCATCAACTTCTAAAACCATTTCCATCATACTGATTTGATCGTCGTAGACTTGAGGGTCAACGTTGTCTTTAAATTCTGCTTCTACTACATGATATACTCTGAGTCCCAACGGAACTCCTGCCAATGGACCTGCATAGGTAGGGTCTCCTGCTGTAACTGTTTCAGCTGCTAAACCTGCAGCCTCAGCCTCAGCACCGCCTATCAATACGATGATATTTTCAGCACCATATTTATCTACAAACTCTTTTACCCTTCCTTGGATTTCCAAATCCATCGCTCCTGCAGCCGTTCAGACAAAACACTCCGTTGCAGAGAAAATAACTTCAGATGGAGTTGTCTTAACACACTCTTCGATGGCTGGTCCTGGGATCCCGTCTCTATCCCCAATTATTATGACTTTTTTATTAGCATCAAATATTGACATATTTTCACTCCTTTTCTTAGGAAATTAATACATTTTAGCACTCATTTTATTAAATCCAAGTTCATTAGTTGCTCCTGTAATTGCTTGGATTTCTACTGTTATAGTACCATCAGGTGATAAGCTTCCATCAAAACCACCTGCAATTATATCTGCATAATCCAATGTTCCTATAACCTTATCCATCTTTCCTAGTACAATTACTTCATTAGAGTTGCCTCCTGTAACTACTGCATCGGCTGATACATGGGCGTCGGCCAATGATTGACTAGCTCCATCTCGGCCTGCATATTCATTTGTGATAATAACAGTCTTGATTCCCTTTTCTTCAATCTTTTTACAGTTCATAATTAGATCCGTATCTGGATTTCCAAAGCCCTCTTGGGAAATAACTACACCGTCTAAACCAAGATACTCCACAAGTTTTGCAGTCCAATCTGATGACCTTTCCTTATCAGCTAGGTAAACATTTTCATTTGTAATAATAACGCCTAGAAAGTTGATTTCTTTACCATCTTGTGCATATAAATCCTCTATTACCGGATTGTTTTGATGATGGTAGGTTGTATTCTTGTCGCACGCGGACACACAGTTACCGCTGATTATAGCACCATCCATTATCTCAGTTGGATAGAGTATGGTTGGTACAATTTGCTTTACATCTACACCATATACATAAGTGTCATGCAACAATCCCTGGGACTGAAGCATTTGGACATATGCAACCTTAGGCAAGTCTTTGTGTTTTTCTATACTTTCTAGAAGCGGCAATGTTTCATATACCTCTATCTTGTCGGGGATTAATTCTTTAGCAGCTTTCCCTAAATATGTGGCAGCCTTTAGTCCTGCAAATCTTAGTGCCCTTTCATGGTCATGTTGTTTAAGATCTTCCCTTGGATCACATACTAGTACAATATTGTTAAGCTGTGAAAATGGAGTATAGTCTGCTCCAGGTCCAGTCATATCAATGATACCCTCTTGGAAACCTACTATCTTGCCAGTAGTCACCACAGCACAACCTTTTAATACATTGGTCTTACCTGAGCCAACAGTTTCTACCTTAGAAATAGTTCCAGGAAATATACCTCCACGTCCCTCAACTTTTACCCTAGGTTCGATTACATCCTTTACTGGTGTAATCCTGATACTCTCACCAGGTCTTGCAATTTCTACATCTACCTTTGCTAAATGCTCATCTTCCTTGATAAGGTTGATTAACTCTTCTTTATTCACATAGAGGACACCATCATCGATGGTAGTTTCATTTCCAAATTGAACATCTTTAATAAAAATTTGTCCCAATTCTAGATGCATACTTTCACCTCCTCATTTATTATCTATATTAATTCTCATCATAGAAAATTAATAACTCCTAAAGATACTTCTTGATCATTTCTTCTACAGATTCACTTGTTGCTTGGTCAGCTACTACTGAGTCAATCTTCTCTCCATCTTTATAGATTGCTATAACTGGCAAACCCAAAACTTTTTGACCAATAGCCAATCTTCTTGCTTTTGTTATATCCAGTGCAGCAAATTTTATTTTGTCTCCATAAGCTTCTTTCATCTTTTCTACATGTGGCATCAAGGCTTTACATGGCTCACATGTAGGACTCCAATAGTCTACTAATACATATCCTGGTGCTTCTAATACTTCACTTTCAAAATTCTCTCTGTTTAGTTCTAGCATTTTCCTACCTCCTATTTAGATTATTCAAAATGGGCATCTATATACTTCTCTGCTTGCACTGCTGCAATTGCTCCATCAGCGGCTGCAGTCACTACCTGTCTAAGTAACTTGACCCTATTGTCACCTGCTGCAAATACTCCAGCTATCTTGGTTTCCATATTGTCGTTGGTAACTATATACCCATTTTCCATATGAATAATATCTTCAAAGAGTTTAGTTGATGGTAAATTACCAACATATACAAAGATACCAAAAGCTCCATCTTCTTCATCAGGGAAGATTTCTTCTTCAATACCAGTTTTTACATTCTTGACTATAAAAGATTCAAGCATCCCATCTCCCTTGACCTCTGTAATCACTGTATCCCACATAAAGTCAATCTTTGGATTTGCAAAAGCTTTTTCTTGTATTGATTTAGCAGCTCTCAATTCATCCCTTCTATGAATTATGGTTACTTTCCTTCCAAATTTGGATAGATAAATAGCTTCTTCCACAGCAGCATCTCCGCCGCCCATAACGAATATTTCCAAATCCTGGAAAAATGGTCCATCACATGTTGCACAATATGATACACCTCTACCTGTAAGTTCTTTTTCACCAGGACACCCTATTAATCTAGGTACAGAACCTGTTGCTATAATTACAGTCTTACCTTGGTATTCTTCCTTTTTGCCCTTTACTGTCTTTATTTTTTCATTTAAATCCACTTCTATTATTTCGTCTGAAACCTTTTTAGCACCAAATCCTAAAGCTTGGTCTACCATTCTAGCTGATAGGCTGGGACCAGTTGCATTTTCTATGGAGCCAGGATAATTATCCACTTCGGCAGTTGAAGCAATTTGCCCACCATCTAATTCTTTTTCAATTATTAATGTGTTTAGTCTTGATCTAGCTGCATAAAGTCCTGCTGAAAGTCCAGCTGGACCAGCGCCTATAATTATTACGTCATATAACACTTCATTTCCCCCTCTATATGTAATATTTTTAAAGCATAAACATGCTTATATAATATATTCCCATAAAAGATATTATTAATTATAATTCTATACAATAAAGTAGAATTTGGGATTTTTTTCTTCGGCCTCATCGATTGAAAATAATTATATTAAGTCATATTTAAAAAAAATAAATAGGCATACGCCTATTTATCTTTGATTATCTTGAGAAATAATCCATTATAATAGGCCTTCTCAATACTAAAATAAATCTAATTATTTATATTTATCTAGAATATACATTGCAATATTAACAGAGTGATCAGAGATTCTCTCCAGATTAGCTATTGTATCAAGATATAGTACACCTGGCTCAGTTAAACATTCCATTCTACTTAATCTATCCATATGTTCTGCTCTACTCTTCTTCTCAAGTGAATCTACAATATCTTCTATTTTTAATACTTCATTAGCTAGGCTTTCATCATCTGTTTCAAATGATTTCATAGTTTTCATAAATGCTTCTTCACATTTTTCAAATATCTCATTTAATCCATCCATTCCATCCTTAGAAAATGATAAGCCCTGTTGTTCCTTATATCGTGCTAACTCAACAATATTTTCAACATGATCTCCTACTCTTTCTATATCATCTATAGTATATAAGAAATTGGTAACTGTTGTACGTTGAGAAATTGATAGGGATTCACTAGATAAAAGAACTAGATATTCGGTTATTTCCTTCTCAATCTTATTTATAAGTTCTTCTGTTTCAAAGACCTTATCTATTACTCCAAAATCACTATTAACTAAGGCATTTTTAGATGATTCTAAATTTTGGGATACAAATTCACCCATTCTTAAAACTTCTTTTTTAGCTTGACCTAAGGCTATACCTGGCGTTTCAATAATTCTAGTGTCTAGGTAAAGTGTAGCATCCATCTCTTTAGCGTCTTCACCAGGAACTAATTTTTCTGCAGCCACAACTAGAAATCTCGCAAATGGGAATTGGATAATAACATTTACTATGTTGAACATTGTGTGTGCATTAGCTATTTGCCTTTTCACATCACCAGGTGATAATATTTCAACAATGTATTGAATCGGAATTCTTAATAATGTTATAAATAAAATTGTACCTACTAAGTTAAATAAAAAATGTATAATTGCTGCTTTTTTAGCTGTTTTATTTGCTCCAACACTAGATAATAAAGAAGTGGTTGTGGTTCCTATATTATCCCCAAACAGTATTGGAAACGCCATGTTAATACTTATTAGTCCCTGTCCAGCTAAAGCCTGTAATAAACCAATAGATGCACTAGAACTTTGAACGATTGTAGTAAGTAATAAGCCAACTATAACACCTATGATTGGATTGTTTAAGTTTACCATTATATCTGTAAAAGCTTGAACCTGGGCCAATGGTTTCAAGCCACTACTCATCATATCCATACCAATAAATAGGATCCCAAGTCCTATAAACACTTCCGCTATATCTTTATTTCTCTTCTTTTTGGCAATTAGCCATACAGCTACACCTATTGCTACTGCTATAGGTGCATATTCAACTACATCAAATGCAATGATCTGTGCTGTAACAGTAGTACCTATGTTTGCCCCCATTATAACCCCTACTGCCTGTGTTAATGACATCAAACCTGCATTTACAAAACCTACCACCATTACTGTAGTAGCACTAGAACTTTGAATAACCATAGTGACTACAGTACCAACTAAAACACCCATTAATCTGTTATTTGTTAGTACTTCTATTAGTCTACGAAGTTTATCTCCTGCAGCCTTCTGTAGTCCGTCACCCATTAAATTCATACCATATAGGAATAACCCGAGTCCCCCAAGTACTGGTATTGCAATATCCATTATATTATTTCCTCCTAAGTAAAATTAATAAATTATAAATATACACTACTAGTTTATGTCTGGAAAATTTAATTGCCTCAAAGCTTCATAAATTATAATATTAACTGAATTAGCTAAGTTCAAGGATCTTGCAATATCACTTCTCATAGGAATTCTAATAGCTGTATCCATATGATCATCTAGTATTTCTTTTGGCAATCCTTTTGTTTCTTTTCCAAACACAAAAAATGTATTGTTCCCATAATCAAATTCATTGTATTTCTTTCTTGCTTTTGTAGTTGCAAAATAGAAATTCCCTTCTGGATACTTGTCAATTAGTTCTTTAAAATTATCATAATAATGAATTTCAACAAGATGCCAATAATCAAGACCTGCTCTTTTTAGGTGTTTGTCATCTACAGAAAAACCTAAAGGTCTTACTAGATGTAAAGCAGTGCTGGTAAGCGCACAGGTTCTTGCTATACTCCCTGTATTATGTGGTATTTCAGGCTCTACTAAAACAATATTTAAAGCCACTTATGCTTCATCTCCTATTTAAAATATACTTTTCTATGACCTTTGCTACACCATCCTCATCATTAGATGATGTGATTAGATCTGAAATAGACTTGACTTTCTCTACTCCATTGCCCATAGCTACTCCTAGACCTGCAAATTCAACCATTGATATATCATTTTCATTATCACCTATGGCAATAACCTCATTAGCTGATATATTTAGGCTCTTACATAGATATTCTAGTCCTCTTCCTTTCGAAACTTCTCTTTCCATTACCTCTAGATTGTTTCCCCATGAAGAACATATACTAATATCTTGGACATCATTTAGTTTAAGCTTTAGATTGTCTAGTTTCTTCCTATCATCATCTATAAATAAGAATTTGTAGACATCTAAATCTTTATTACTAGTGATTTCATCAACACTATTAAAGATATTGATTTTAATATCATCCCCACTCTTCTTTGAATCCTCAGTGTTATAAAAGTTAATTACTTCTTCAATATAAATATTTGAATAAAAACTATCATCACTATAAAAGTGAAAATATATATTTTCGCCTTGCCCAATTTCAATAATTGATCTTACTGATTCAGTCTTCATAGGCTTTTGATATAGGATGTTTTTATTTTCATCTACTATAAGTGCACCATTGCTGGAAATAATTGGCCTCTTAAGATTTAGTTTCACAGCATGATTCATAGCGGATTTTAGAATCCTTCCTGTTGCTAGAACTACATATACACCTCTTTTACCAGCATCATAAATAGCCTGTCGGGTTCTATCACTTACGGTGCCTTTACTATTTAGTAGTGTTCCATCCATATCAATAGCCACTAACTTATAAGTCAATTTAATTCCTCCTTCTATGTCCAATTTAAATATACCATAATTTCCACCAAAATTGAACAAGAATATTATATATTGACAGATAATCTACAAAGCCCCAGGAATTATGTCAACCTATATTAGGCAGGTATAATTGTTATTGACTTGAAAATAATAAGCTTATACAATGCAAGATATGGTTATTTAAAGGAGAGGTTAAAAATCAGTAAGAAAAGGACAAATAAGATAGTTGACAGTAGAGAAACTTTTTCCTCAGGCTTGGCAGTATTTTTTGCAACATTAAGCTCAGCTGTTGGCCTAGGAAACATATGGAAATTCCCTTCAATGGTTGGTACCAATGGGGGTGGAGCATTTATATTAATATATCTTATATCAGTATTGTTAGTAAGTGTACCAGTGATGATTTCAGAATTTTATATAGGAAGAAGATCTAGAAGCAATCCAGTGGGGGCTTTTGGAGAATTAGGAGCTCTAAAGTTCTTTAAAATAGTAGGATATCTTGGTGTAATAGCTACATTTTTTATAATGTTTTTTTATAGCGCTGTGGCAGGATGGGTTTACTCATATTTATTAAAGGCAATAAGAGGAGACTTTTTAAATATCTCAAATCTACCTATAAATGAAGCAAGAGATATAGTTGTAAATATATTTGACTCAACAGTGTCTGATCCACTATCACCTATGATTTGGCAACTGGTGCCAATATTATTTGTAACTCTAATATTAATAGCAGGAGTAAAAAATGGAATCGAAAGAATGACTAAAACATCTATGCCTATATTATTCTTACTCGTAATTGTGACATGTATAGTAGCCTTAAATCTAAATGGAGCTAAGCAGGCTATAGACTTTTTATTTAAGGTAGATTTCAGCACTATAAACCCGTCCATGATTTTATCTGCATTAGGATTAGCCTTTTTTAAGTTATCAATAGGGGTTGGTACTATGATTACATATGGTAGCTATATTACTGAAGATAACAATATGATAAATAATGCCTTTAAGGTAGTAGTATCAGACACCTTGGTATCCTTAACTGTTGGTTTAGCAATATTCCCAGTAGTGTTTACCTTTGGATTAGAAGCAACTTCAGGCCCTGCTTTACTTTTTAATACTATCCCTTTAGTATTTTCAAGGATTTATTTTGGAAATCTATTGATTATTGTATTTTTTCTGCTGACCTCCTTAGCAGCTACTATGGCCATGCTTTCACTGGTGGAGGTACCAGTGGCCTTTCTAACTGAAGAATTTAGCCTTAGTAGGAAAACTGCTGTTAGCTCTACCATGCTTGTTATTAGTATAATAGGACTAATAACAGTACATCCAGCAAGTATCTTTGGAAATATGGAGTTATTTGGAATGAGCCTCTTTAATTTCTTTGACTTCTTTTCATCTAATGTTTTGATGCCAATTAACGGGGCCTTGATCATCATATTTCTAGGATATTTTACAAGTAAATCAGATCTTAGACAAGAGCTTAGTAACAAGAACTCATTAGAAAATAATAGCGCAATATCAATCTACTATTTTCTAACAAAATATGTGGCACTTTTCCTAATAGCAATAGTATTCCTAAGCTCCCTAGGCATCCTATAGGGACAGGGGGTCAGGAGTTGTGTCCCACTTGTGTCCCCCTCAACTCCTGTCCCTTATCTATATCTGCCTGAATTGTCTTTGTGTAGCTCAAAACCCTTTTCCCAGCTTACTGTGTCTTCTGTTCTTTAAGGTGATGGAATTGATGATGGTTTGATGATTTTACTAGATCATATATATAGCTATCCTAGAATTGTAGGAGTCAGAATCCGTGTCTTCTTGTTTAAAAAGAAAGGGGTATTCTCTATTCTATAATTTTATCTTTCATTTTCTCAATCAATTCCATAATCCCTGCTTCAACCTTTCTCAAATCCTCTTGTTTTGGTGAACCTTCAAACTCTACGGATTCTACAAAATCCCATTTCATTCTGTTTCGTTCAATTATTTCACTCAGCTCTTTTTCAGCTCCCCCAGACCATCCATAGGATCCAAAACGAAAAGCTGCTTTGCCCGAAACTTTTTTTCTCCCTAATTCATCTATAGCTGCTGCTACTGGTGGGAATAACTTGTATTCATAAGTCGGTGCTGCTATTATTACACCAGCGGATCTAAATACAGTAGCTATCATCTCACTTTGACTTTCCAGAGGCATTTCCAATTTATTGACCTTTATTCCTTCTCGTTGAAGTATTTTTTCTGCAAAATTAACTGCTTTTTCAGTCATCCCATACATAGAACCCCATAATATACTGATTTCATTTTTCCCTGCCCCTTCTGCATATTGGGAAAATCTTGAATAATCATCCATTATTTTTTGAGGATTTTTTCTGTATAATGGTCCATGACCAGGGGCTATGATCTTTATATCAAGTTCCTCTGTTTTTTGTATTGCCTTTCTTATTGCAGAGGTAAATGTAGTCATAACATTGGAGTAATATCTAATCCCTTCTTTTTCAAAAAACTCAATTTCTTCATGGGTCATCTCGTCATCAAAATGATGGTTCTCCATTTTACCAAAGGCTCCATACATATCACAAGAGAACAAAATTTTCGTATCCATTTCATAGGTAAGCATAGTGTCTGGCCAATGTACATTAGCTACAGGATGGAAACTCAATATTTTCCCATTGCCCAAGTCAAGGGTGTCCCCTTCCTTTACTACTCTTATTCTATCAGTATCCCCATAGAATGAATTCACTAGCCTTGCTGCCCTATCTGTACATATAATGGTAAAGTCCTCTTTGATTTTAGCAAAGCTCTCAATCCAACCAGAATGATCTGGTTCCATATGGTTAACTATTAAATAATCAATATCCTTAGGGTTTACGTTAATCTCTTCAAGGCTTTTATACAATGTTTCTGCTACTCCATCCCAACCTATTACGCCGTCAATAATAGCAGTCTTATCTCCTTTTACAATATAGGAATTCAATGTAACACCATTAGCAATTTCCCATATGCCTTCAAATAACATATCCTCAACGTTCATGGATAACATATGAACCCCATCTGCTATCTTAATATTTTTCATTCTTCATCCTCCTCAGCTTACATTTTTTAACATTAACATAGATACCCTGTTCAATTTTAATATAACAGGCTTCCTATCCTCTTTCCTTTACTAGTAAATATCTTTTTTTATACTTTACACTAGCAAACCTCCCTATCTTTTTTATTATTGTATAATTAATTGCCCCTCCTATTGCACCTAAAATAGGAATACCTTGAATGAACTTCCCCACTAACATTGATTCAGCTAAAATATTGGCTGTCTCTTCCATTTGATCTACTAAATCTATTTCAGTAGCCATGTTTTTATCTATGTCATTCCCTAGTTTATCTATCTTTTCGTTAAATCCTCTTTGGTCTCTGCCTTGAGACATTGCTCCGCAGATTACAAGAAGAATATATACTCTTTCTTTATCATTTTTATAATCATATCCATAGCTAATGGCTACTTGGTAGATAGTTCTCATAATCACAGCTATAAAAAGGGGGATGTCTGGCAAGCCAATACCTAGAAATCCCAAGACTCCACCTTCTAAAAATGTCAATGACGTGTTGACACTTTTAGAATAATTTGCTTGTTTATCTAATTTTTTTATATGTTTTTTATTGAAATCTCTGTCGATGTCATAATTGATTAAATCATGCTCTAATTTCTTCTTATCCTTTTTATAGGTTTTCTCAATATATGTTTCCCCTTTTTCAAATACTAATTGAAAGCTTTTTGAAAAAGCATTTTCCAATGTTTGTCTCAATTTATCCGGGATTTTTTCTTGGATTTTATCCTTTATAGGGTCTATCTTTCCTTTGATAAGTTTGTTTTCATTTCTTTTAAGGATTCTCTTTTCCTTTTTTTCTAATCTTTTAATTTGCTTAAATAGTTCTCTTCGAGTCATGTTTCACCTCTTTTTATCTAGGTTTTGATTCCCCTTGTTCTTTATTATATCACACACCCCTATCAATTAAACTTATGCTTCATTCCCAATAGAGGATAGTTTGTAGAACTATATATATTAGTCCTTACTCTTTATTTGCTATCATTAAACACTATAATATATTTTTTTAGACAGAATAATACTCCCCTAAGGTCATAGATTCTTATTTTTTAATCTATCCACCTTAAAGGGAGCATATCAGCTGCCTATATATTTTTTATTTTAACTTTCCAATTATTGTTTTCATAAATATAGGCAAATCTTTTGGTGTTCTTGATGTGATGATATTGCCATCAACTACTACTTCTTCATCTAAATATTCTGCTCCTGCATTAATTAGATCATCTTTTATTGAGAAAAATGAGGTAACCTTTTTACCTTTTAAATCACAGGCAGAAGCAAGCATCCATCCGCCATGGCAAATTGCAGCAATAGGCTTATTTGTCTGATCCATATCCCTAACAAAATCAACGGTAGCTTTCGTTCTTCTCATATGATCTGGGGAAAACCCACCTGGGATTACAACAGCATCATAGTCCTTTGCATTAACTTCATCAGATGCATGTGTGCTTTTTTCCTTGAGCCCAGACTTTGAAGTATAAATAGTATCTTTTTTAGAACCTACTAGATGCACCTCAAATCCTTCTTCCAACAATCTGTAGTAAGGATAAATAAGCTCTCTTTCGTCAAATAAGTTTTCAATTAATATAGCGATCTTTTTCAATTGTATCCCCTTTCTTAATATAATTTTTATTTATATATATTTACCCTTTAATACAATTATTCAATCCAGCTGCCAACTTTTTCTGGGACAGAGCTGGGGGATGGGGGACAGAGGGTCAGGAGTGGTGTCCCACTTCATTATTTCTCTATTAAATAAGAATCTACTATCTCTCCAAAATACAATACATGATAGTCATTATTCAAGTAGAAGCGTTTCTTTATTCCTTCATCTAATGTTGCTGGTTCCATTGCTTGTTGATAAACTACTTTACATTCATAATGTAATTCACATTCTTCTATTACTGGTGTTGATGTTTTTTGACCTTCTAGTAAAGTTAAATTACATTTTTCAAACTTATTGACATCTCTTCCTGATTTAGTTCCACAATAGGCTAATTCTTTTTTTAAGTTATTATCCAAAGGAATACTTACTGTAAATTCCTTAGCATTTTCAATTATATTATATGTATGTCTTGAATATCTAACTGCTACCATAAATATTGGTTTGTTCCAAACAACACTAATGCTACCCCACCCTATGGTCATGGTATTTACTTCATTTCCATCTTTTACAGTTAGAAAAGCACCTTTCTTTAATTGTTCTAAAGCTTCTGTTGAATACTCGTTAAATTTAATTTTCTTAATTGACATTAGATCACCTCACAAATTATTATACATTGGGATGACTTTAAGGGACAGAGGGTCAGGACTACTGTCCCAGTTTTTTGTGTCCCCCTCCGTTATTGTCTATATACAAAATGCTTTACGTTCTCAGGTAGTAGAACCAAGTCTTCCTTTATTTCTAATGGATATAATTTAATTTTAGTTAACTGTGAAAGAGGAATCCAACAAAAATCCAAATCAATTCGTTCATTACACATTTCGTCATATGCTTTAAACGTGCCTTCAAGGGGTATCTGGGTTTTATCTGATAATGAAATAGCATAATACAAACAAATTTGTTGGCAAGGTTTATCACCCCAAGGAAAAAAGTTCTCTCCAATCATTATAAGTCGGTCAATTTTTATGTCTACGCCTATTTCTTCCTTAAACTCCCTAATTAACGTATTTTCTGATATTTCCCCAAAAGAAACATGACCGCCAGGAATCGAATATCCATCATCATTCAAAGGTTTTTGCAGCAATATTTTATTGTTATGTATCAATATACCTGCAATTCTATATGAAAATACAAATGTATCTGTTCTAAATATAATATCCTCCATAAGTATCCCCCTATCATATAATATTTCCAATTCAATCCATTTGGCACTTAAGAAATTCTTTTATCCGAATAGCTTGGACCATAAAGAGATATAGTTGCAGCAATCTTATTCT
>CAZXWU010000032.1:0-13547 GCA_964644495.1 uncultured Tissierella sp. | reverse complement strand
CTTTTGTATTCTAATTACATTGTAATATATAAGATATGTATATACAATGCTTAAAGATGAAAGGATGGCTAAAAATGAGACCACTCAAAATTATCAAATCAGTGGTCTCATAAAAATATGCTTTATTTTACTTATCCTTATCTCTATTTTTGTTTTTATCTCCGTCTCTATTTAAACTTATATCTTCCCAATTCTTTGGTAATCTATTTTTTCTTCGCCTAATAAACCTATAAACCACAAATATAATAATTAATATAATTAATAAATAGGGAGAAAAGTATATAAAGGATATAATTAAACTCTCTACAGAATTACCAAAGAAGTAAATAGAATCATTAATAGCATTTTTAATCTTATCTAAGAATGATGTTTGTATATTTCCGCTGGAAGTTAATTTGGCAACCTCTTCCAATTGGAAAACAATTGTACCATAATCAACCTTATCATCCATATCCATTATATTTGCAGTTAAGCTTTCTTTGTCATAAATAATATTGCTAAGTTGATTTTCAAGACTTATGATATCTTCCATTTTTTCGGCTCTTTTAAGTAATTCAAGTATCCTATCTTCCTTAGTTTCAAGGACCCTTAGCCTTGATTCTGTATCCCTATATTGCTTAGTAATATCTTGTTTATTCTTATTTTCAGAAATTATATTTCCAATCGCCTTTAATTCATTTACAAATGAGTCTATATTTTCCCTAGGAATTCTTATATTGTAATCAGAATATTTTAATCGACTACTGTAAACATAATTATTATAAGAGATATTTGATTGTTCTATATAGCCCTTATATTTTTTTATAAGGCTATTCAACTTATCCGTTGTTTCCATAAACTCTTTAGTCTGCATATTAATAGAAATAGTTGTTATTATTTTATCTGGCTCCCTAGATGAATCTTCAGGGCTAAAGTCAGTAAAATCTGAATCCTCAGGCATAGAACTATCATAGCCTTTTTCTTCTCTGCCTGCAAAATCGCTTTCAGAAGAGGACAGATTATAAGGTCCAGCAGATTTAGCTCCACATCCAGAAATAAAGCTAGTTAGGATCAACATTAAAACCATCACACAGATTAACTTTCTATTTTTCACAATATTCATCTCCTTTACTCCATTATACATTAATTAGATAAAGGATATGATACAAAAAAGTTACAAAATTTAAATGACATAGAAATATTTAAATATACAGGTCTAGAAAGTGGATACCTATATATGAATAATAAACCTTGAATATAAGTTATCAATTTGATAAACTGTAATAGCAAGATGAGTTATAGACGGTAAATTGAAGGATTATATAGGGGGTATTATTGTGGCATCATTACTAGAAGAAATTAAAGAAGATGTAAGAAGGTATGCAAATGTAATATCTAATGTTATAAAAGTAGATGTAGAGGTAGTTGATAGTGATATGAAAAGAATTGCTGGGACTGGAATATTTAAAGATAAAATAGGTGCCATAAACAAGGGATCGGTATATAGAAGAGTTATGGAAACCAATGAATCTCAAATAATAAAAAATCCAAGGCATCATGAAGTTTGCATTGACTGCATAGAAAGAGAAATTTGTGTAGAAAAACTTGAAATTTCTACTCCCCTTATATATGAAGGGGAAACCATGGGCGTAATAGGCTTAGTTTGTTCTACAGATGAACAAAGAGAAAGAATATTAAGAGATTTGGACTCACAAATGCAATTTCTATATCAAATAAGTGATTTTATACGTTCTAAAATACATGAATATAATGAATCGAAAATGCATGAGGAAAGAAATAATGCACTTAGAAGTATTTTAAATAATGTTGATAAGGGAGTTATAGTTTTAAATAAATACAATAAAATAACTATAGTGAATAATAATGCTATGAGGGAGCTTGGTTTATCACCTGAAGATTTAGATAAAGAAGTTGAGATGATAAATAAAAATGAGTACATAATGGGTGGGGAACTATATGAATTTAAAATAAATGGAGAAAGCTTCTCATTTGTAGGTAATATTGTACCTATAAGCTCTGTATCCCAAGAATATGCACAGGTTTTTATATTTAACAACATGACAAAGATTAATACAGACATTTATAATATAACTACAAGTGAAAGAAGATTAGGATTAGATTCTATGATAGGTAAATCGAAGTCTATGGCACTGTTAAAAGAAAACATAAAAAAAATAGCCCCGACCCAATCTACGGTTTTAATACATGGAGAAAGTGGAACCGGAAAAGAGTTAGTAGCAAGGGCAATCTATGATTTAAGTGATAGAAGAACAAAGCCCTTTGTTGCAGTCAATTGCAGTGCAATTACAGAGACTTTAATAGAATCAGAGTTGTTTGGATATGTGAAGGGTGCCTTTACTGGGGCAAATTCTAATGGTAAAGTAGGTAAGTTTGAACTTGCAAATGGAGGTGTTATACTTCTTGATGAAATAGGGGACATGCCTTTATATATGCAGGCCAAACTGTTGAGAGTACTTCAGGAAAGAACTGTAACAAGAATAGGATCTAACCAACCCATTGATTTAGATATAAGAGTTATTGCAGCAACAAACCTTGATTTAGAGGAAATGATTCGAGAAAATGAATTTAGGGAAGACCTATATTATAGATTAAATGTAATACCAATAGAAGTACCACCTTTAAGGGTGAGGGAAGGGGATATTGAGTTAATAATTGACAAATTAATGGATAAATATAATAGACTATTTGACAAGTATGTATATGGGATTGAACCAGAATGCAAAGATATATTATTAAATTATCCTTGGCCTGGAAATGTTAGAGAACTACAAAACACTATTGAATTTATGATAAACATAGGTAATGATGGAGAAGTATTAACAAAAGAAATGTTACCTAAAAGCATTTTAGGTAATAAAGATATAATTGATATAAACCATAAGAAAGAAATAAAGACCTTAGAACAATTAGAGAAGGAACAGATTCAAAAGGCATTGAGTGTATTTGGGACTAGCACAAAGGGAAAGAAGTTAGCTGCAGAGAGTTTAGGTATAGGTGTGGCAACATTATACAGAAAGATTTCAAATTAGTTATCAAAATGATAATAAGCATGAAATCTTTTCGGATATAGCTAGTATTCAACAAGAGCATAGTTATCAAATTGATAAAAAACCATTATCAATTTGATAATCATCTTGACATTACTACAAATAGTACGCTAATCTAAAAATAGAGTTATAACAACATAGGCATTGCAAACACTGCATCTTAGGAGAGTTTAAGACGAAATTAAAACTATGGATATATTGTTTAACTAAAAACAAAAAACTACCTAAGCATATTGCTGTAGTTTTTTTGTGTTTTAAAAGATATTAAATATAAGAGAAGATGAGCTAGGAGATGAATACAATGCCATTATGAGAAGAAATAAAAAAATACATTCCATATTAAATAAGGCCTTGGCATAGACTTTGCAATTGTATAAGGGTGAACGCATAAGATAAAAGTGGAGGACAATTTAAATGGAAAAGGGGTTACCAGAATGAGTAAAGTTATAAAATGGAAGGCAAATGATCTTCCGAAAAGTGATGTTGATGGATGTATTGAAGTATTAAAGCAAGAAGAAATTCAAAAGGCAAAGGTTTTTCACGAGAGTTTTGATCAATATACTGAGACGCCTTTAGTAGATCTAAGTAAACTTGCAGAACATATAGGGGTAGGAGGTATTTACTTAAAAGATGAATCTTATCGATTTGGTTTAAATGCATTTAAGGTTTTAGGTGGATCTTATGCTATGGCTCAATACATGGCTGAAAAACTAGGTAAAGATATCTCTGAATTAGGATATGAAAACTTGACTTCTGATGAAACTAAAGAGGAACTAGGCGAAATGTTATTTGTAACTGCAACCGATGGAAATCATGGAAGAGGTGTAGCTTGGACTGCAAACCAATTGGGACAAAGATCAGTGGTATATATGCCGAAGGGCTCTTCCCAAATTAGGGTTGAAAATATTCGTAAAGAAAATTCAACTGTTAGTGTTGAGGACATGAATTATGATGATTGTGTTAGGTTAGCAGCTGAATATGCAGAAGAGAACAATGGTATAGTAATCCAAGATACTGCATGGGAGGGCTATGAAGATATACCCACTTGGATTATGCAAGGTTATGGGACCATGGCTTTGGAAGCAATAGAACAATTACGAGATAAGGGAATAGATAAACCAACCCATATATTTATCCAAGCAGGAGTAGGATCGTTGGCAGCAGGGGTACAGGGTGTATTTAAATCTATATATGGAGAAGATAGCCCTATTACTACCATTGTTGAGGCAGATATTGCAGATTGTTTATACAAATCAGTTGTTGCTGGAGATGGTAATGCAGTGGCTGTAGGTGGAGATCTCCAAACTATAATGGCTGGGCTAGCATGTGGAGAAGCTAATACAATAGGTTGGGAAATTCTAAAAAATCACAGTTCAGTGTTTGTATCATGTCCTGATTGGGTTGCAGCTGACGGGATGAGAATACTAGGAAATCCATTGAAAGAAGATGAACATGTAATTTCAGGTGAATCAGGTGCAGTAACAACTGGATTATTAGTAGAGATAATGAAAAATGATGAGTATAAAGATTTAAGAGAGAAATTAGAGTTAAATAAAGATTCCAAGGTATTAGTTTTTAGCACTGAGGGAGATACAGATCCAGAAGTATATCGCAATATAGTTTGGTGTGGAGAATGTACAAAGAATTAGAAAGCAATAATTAATTAAGAGGTGAGTGCATTAATATAATATTATCAGTAAACAACAAAAAAATATCAGTAGATGTAAGTCCAGATGAGTTTCTACTTGATACTTTAAGGAATCTTGGATATTCAAGTGTAAAAAGGGGTTGTGACACTTCATCTTGTGGTCTATGTGCCCTTTGGGTTGAGGATATAGTAACCTTATCTTGTACTTATCTTACTGTAAGGGCAAATGGCAAGAATGTAACTACCCTAGAAGGGGTTAGCGAGGAAGCAAAAGTATTTACAGATTTCTTAGCGGATGAGGGTGCGGATCAATGTGGTTATTGTGCACCAGGATTTATTATGACGGTTCTTGCTATGGAGAAAGAATTAATTAATCCTAGTAAGGAGGAAATTTATCATTATTTAGATGGAAATCTATGTAGATGCACAGGATATAAAGGTCAAATTAGGGCAGTTAATGATTTTCTAAAGAAAAAGGCTACAGAAGGTGGGCTAATATGATTACTATAAAAAATTATATTGCACCAGATAATTTAGATGAAGCATATGAAATCTTAACAGCCAGAAAAAGCAACCTTATTCTAGGTGGTTGTGGATTTATAAAACTTGGATCAAAAATAATTGATACCGCAATAGACTTGTGTAATTTATCTCTTGATTATATTAGGGAAGAAAATAACTATATATATATAGGTGCAGATACCAGCTTAAGGGAATTAGAAGTTGATGAGGTTATAAAAAATTATTGTGGTGGAGTTATTAGCTGTGGAGTTTCAAATATAGTTGGTGTCCAGTTTAGAAACATGGCAAGAGTGGGAGCCAGTGTTTTTTCTAGATATGGCTTTTCAGATCTGTTACCATCTCTGTTAGTTTTAGATGCTAAGGTTAAGCTTTATAATGGTGGTGTAGTGGAACTAGAGAAGTTTCTAGATAAAAAATATGAAAAAGATATACTGATAGAAGTAATTTTACCAAAGAAAGAAGGCATAGCTGTATATGATTGTCTTAGGAAATCTTCAGGAGATTTTCCCATTATAAACGGTGCTATATTTAAAGGAAAAGACAAAAAATATAAAATAGCTATAGGGTCAAGACCACAAAGAGCGCAATTGGCTAATAAATCTTCCAAGGTCTTAGAAGAGGGAAAATCCATAGACGAAGTTAAAGATATAATTTTAGATGAACTGCATATAGGTGGAAATATACGTGGAAGCGAAGCATATAGAAAAGATATGTGTAAGGTGTTAGTCGGCAGAATGTACAATAGTGTAGGTGAAAACAATGATAGGTAGAGGAATAAGGAAAATAGATAGCGAGGCCCTGCTTAGTGGGAAACCAGTTTACACAGAAGATTTAATTTTCCATAGGGATGTTTTAACTGTAAAACTCTTAAGAAGTCCCCATGCCTTCGCAAGAATAAAAGGTATAAATGTAGAAAATGCAAAGAAGATACCTGGAGTTATAGATATATATACCTATAAAGATGTACCTAAAACTAGGTATTCAGAATGTGGTGAGTCGTTTCCAGAGGCATCTCCCTATGATAGGTTGCTGTTGGACCCTATTGTAAGATATGTAGGGGATGAAGTAGCGATAATTGTGGCAGAAAATGAAAAAATAGCAGATAGGGCAAAGAAACTAATAAAAATTGAATATGAAATTTTTGAACCAATTTTAGATATGAGAAAGGCAGAAGATAGTAAGATTAGAATTCACAAAGATGATAACATTTTTTGTTCATTTGACTTTGGATATGATAATACAAAAAATATAGTATCTAAATTTGATTATGGGCATGGAGATGTGGAGAAGGGTTTTGAAGATTCTGAAGTTATTATTGAAAGAATTTACAATACTCAAGGACAAGCCCATTGTATGATGGAAACTCTTAGAGCATATTCATACATAGATGAGAATGGAAGAATAGTTATTATATCATCTAACCAATCTGTATATCATATGAGAAGGCAAACGGCTAAGGCAATAGGAGTGCCTATTACAAAAGTTAGAATTTTAAAACCTAGAATAGGTGGAGGATTTGGTGGTAAAAATGTTGCCATTACAGAACCCTATGTAGCATTTGTAACTTGGAAAACAAAAAGACCATGTAAATTAATTTTAGATAGAAGAGAAACATTTACATCAACAAGTGCACGGCACCCAATGGAAATATCTATAAAACTGGGGTCGGACAAAGAAGGAAATATAAAGGTTATACACATGAAATCCTTAAGCAATACAGGCGCATATGGATCAAATGGTCCTTCAGTAACTATGGAGGTAGGTCAAAACACATTACCTCTTTATGGTAAAGTACCAGCAATTAAATTTGAAGGTAAGACAGTATATACAAATATGACTGTTTCTGGCCCATTAAGGGGATATGGAGCTACTCAAGGTAGCTTTGCTATGGATTCAGCTATAAATGAATTAGCGATAGAGCTGAATATGGATCCTACAGAGATTAAACTTAGAAACACCATAAGAAAAGGTGCAGTAGGAGGAATTATAGAACATTCTATCAAAAGTCTAAATGTAGAAAGATGTATTGAAAGAGGGAAGGAATTAATAGGATGGGATGAAAAATATCCAAAACAAGAAATATCAGTTAATAAGGTAAGAGGAATAGGAATGGCCACTGCTATTCATGGCTCAGGAATTCCTGGTATAGATGTTGCTTCAATAATGTTGAGATTAGAAGAAGATGGTACTTATACATTGTTTTCAGGGTCTTCCGACCTAGGAACAGGCTCAGATACAATATTATGCCAAATAGCAGCAGAGGCACTAGGTACAGGAATGGATAGAATAGGTATTCATGTTGGTGATACTGTTGCTTCCCCTTATGATACGGGATCTTATGCTTCTAGTACTACTTATATAACAGGAAATGCAGTAGTAAGAGCTGCGGAAAAGTTGAAATATAAGATTATAAAAACTGCAGAAAGAAAACTAGGTATGCCAGGCATTAGTTTGATACTGGAAAAAGATAGAGTTAGGCATAAAGAAGATGAAGATATATTTATACTTCTAAGTACAATCGGTGAAGAAGCAGTAATTGGTCAGGGTGCAGAAGTCCTTATGGCTGATGCTACCTTTAGTTCAAGAGAAACTCCAAGGCCTTTTATGGCAGGTTTTGCAGAGGTAGAAGTAGATAAGACCACGGGTGAAGTACAACTTATTAAATACGTTATAGTAGCGGATTTTGGAACTGTAATTAATCCCAACTTGGCTAGGATTCAGGTTGAAGGTGGAGTCACCCAAGGAATTGGATTGGCATTGTTTGAAGATGTAAAATACTCATCAAAGGGTAAACTGTTAACTGATAATTTCTTACAATATAATGTTCCTGTAAAATCTGATATAGGAGACATAGTAGTAGAATTTCAATCACAATATGAACCTACAGGACCTTTTGGAGCAAAATCTATCGGAGAATCTGTAGTACACACACCATCTCCAGCTATATGTAATGCTGTATATAATGCCGTTGGTGTTTATATTAGGGATTTACCTATTACATCAGAGAAAGTTTATAATGGAATGAAAAGTTTAAAGACTATTAAGCAAAGTACAAAAAACTAACAAAGGAGGAAATGTATATGAAAGAAATCAGACTTCATGGAAAAGGAGGTCAAGGATTACTTAGAGCAGCACATATTATAGTAAAAACAGCTGTAGCAGTTGGAGAATATGGATCATTTGTTCCGTATTTTGGGGTGGAACGTAGAGGAGCTCCTGTATATGGTTTTTTAAGATTAGATAATAAGCCAATTCTACCTAAAAACCAAGTATACAACCCCGACTGTATCATAATTCTTGATGATACACTTTTAAAAGAGGGAAATATATATGAGGGGCTTAATGATGATTCAATCGTAATAATTAATACAAAGTCTTCCATTTCCGATTTAAATTTTCCACCACAAGTTAAGAAGGTTGGAATAGTGGATGCTACTAAAATATCATTGAAGCATTTAGGTAGAGATATACCTAATACAACTATGTTGGGAGCTTTCTGCAAAACAACGGACTGGCTTTCAATAGATGATATGTCTGATACAATTGGAATGGAATTTGATGAGATAAATATTGCGGCATCTAGGGAAGGTTTTGAATTTACTACAATCTATACTAAGGGTTGGAAAATAAGCGATAAATCAACGAAGAGGGAAAATATACCAGTTAAAAGAGAAGAAAAAATGAATAGAGAATGGACTGCAGTAGTTGCGGATGAAGGAACTCTTATATTAAATACTGGTGATTGGAGAGTTGACACACCTGAAATTAATCATGAAGAATGTATAGTTTGCGGTATTTGTGCTCAGTATTGTCCTGTAGGGGCCATTAGAAAAGAAAACCCAACTGATGAGAAAATTTTTATTGATTTAAAATATTGTAAAGGTTGTGGAATTTGCGAAGCTGAATGTCCGAAAAGGGCTATCAGTATGTACAGAGAGAAAGGTGATAAAAATGAATAAAATACAAGCTTTAACTGGCAATAATGCAGTTTCCGTAGCTGCAGCCTTATGTAAGCCGGATGTAATCGCTGCATATCCTATAACTCCACAGTCATCAGTAGTAGAGAGCTTAGCTAAATTAGTTTCAGATGGAGAACTTGATTCTGAAATGGTAGAAGTTGAGTCAGAACATTCAGCTATGAGTGTATTACATGGTGCGGCCTTAGCGGGAGCAAGAACGTTCACTGCTACTTCTGCTCAAGGTTTAGCCCTGATGTATGAACCCTACTTTAGAATGTCTACTTCACGATTTCCTATGGTTATGGCTATAGCGGGAAGAGAAATGGTATCTCCTAATACAATATGGGGTGGACAACAGGACAGTGTAAGTGTTAGAGAAGCAGGGTGGATTCAAGTATATGTTGAAAACAATCAGGAAATATTGGATATGATTATTCAAGGATATAAATTAGCGGAGGATCCAAGAGTTTTAATACCTATAAATGTTTGCTATGATGGTTTTTATCTTTCACATTTAATAGAAAGGGTGGAAGTTCCTAGCCAAAAGGAAGTTGATAGTTTCTTGCCTCCGTATAAATATGAACATTTATCTTTTGATCCTAAAAATCCATTATCTATTGATCCCCCAACTACTGGGGATTCAGTAATGAAACATAGGTATAATCATTTAAACTCAATGGAAAATGCAATAGAAATTATAGATGCTATGGATAAAAACTTTGAAGAAGTGTTTGGTAGAGGATATGGCGGGATGATAGAGGAATATAGAACAGAAGATGCAGAGCACATAATAATAACCATGGGTTCCCCAACAGGAACGGCAAAAGAAGTAGTAAATAAGTATAGAGAACAAGGGAAAAAAGTTGGATTAATAAAAGTTCGTTTTCTAAGACCTTTTCCAACCAAACGGATTGCAGAAGCCATAAGTAGCTCTGTAAAATCCATAGGAGTAATTGATAGGGCAGTTTCTTTTGGATGGAACTGTGGTGCAGTTTATCAGGAGGTTTTAGGAGCATTAGGAAAAGCCAATATTAATATACCAAGTATATCTTTTATAGGTGGCTTAGGTGGTGCTGACATAACCTTAGACCATATAGATTCAGCACTTGACGTTATTATAGATGTTGGAAGAGGTAACAAACAAATACACGAAACCATTTGGATGGATGAATTAGAGACTAGTGGAGGTGGGAACAATTAGTACAAACATAAAAGATCTATTTTTTAATTCACAAGATTTCTTATCACCTGGTGTTTCAGCTTGCCAGGGCTGTTCTGCAGAATTATCTATACGCACAATTCTTAGAGTTATGGGAGAAAATTCAGTTTTTACTGTATCAGCTGGATGCGTCTCTGGAATGACTGTAGGTCTTGATAAATTAAGTGGGTCAAAGATACCTGTATCAATATCACTTTTAGACAATACAGCTTCTATGGCATCAGGAATTAAAAGATATTATAAAAAAATAGGAAGAGATGATATTAATGTATTAGGTATTTCAGGTGATGGAGCTGCTGGTGATGCTGGTTTTCAGGCTTTATCAGGTGCAGCGGAGCGTAATGAAAATATAATTTTTGTCTGTTATGATAATGAAGGGTACGCGAATACTGGATTTCAAAGAAGTGGAACCAGTGCACAATGGTCTCGGACATCTACTACTCCAGTAGGAGATGTGAGCCGTGGAAAACTTCAAAGCAAGAAAGACTTGCCAATGATAATGGCAATGCATGATGTAGCTTACATGGCAACAATATCCCCGTCTTATACCAGAGACTTCATAAAAAAATTGGAAAAAGCAAAAACAATAAAAGATGGACTTGTATATTTACACATATTTGCACCTTGTACAGCTGGGTGGTCATATAAATCTAATGATACAATTGAAGTAGGGAAAATGGCAGTTCAAACTAATTATTTTCCATTATATGAATATGAAAATGGTAAGTTTACACAAACAGTAAAAGTTAAAGAGCCTAAGCTAGTTGGGGAATATACAAAACTTCTGAAGAAATTTAGTCATTTAGATGAAAATCAATTAGAGGATTTGCAAAATTGGGTGGATAAAAGATTTAATATATTAGAAAGACTGTTTGAAAAATAATGTATTACTATAGATAAAATCAAGGATTTATACCAAATATATTTAAAAATTTTGATGGGCCTACTATACTACAGGCTATTAAATATTAATTAAAGGAGGTCAATATGGGTAAGATTAACAAATTAATACTTGTAATCAATCCTGGTTCTACATCTACAAAGCTTGCTATATATAGAAATTCTACTGAGGAAATAAGAACAACAATTGAACATGGAGGTGAAAGTAGTTTATCAACTCCACAAGACTTAATTACAGAAATCCCCAATAGGACCAAGCTTATTAAAACCTTTTTAAAGAAGAGTGATGTTAGACTAGAAGACTTAGATGCTATAGTCAGTAGAAGTGGACAGCTAAAATCTATGCCTAGTGGAGCTTATGAGGTAAATGAATCTATGATAGGAGATATGTTGGCCTGCTATTATGGATTGCATGCATGCAATATGGGAGCAGCAATTGCTGAGAAGTTGAAAAAAGGAAATAAGTGTATTGCATTAGTTGTAGACCCGCCTACATCAGATGAATTTACTGAAATTGCTAAATTATCTGGATTACCTAATATACCAAGACGTTGCCGTTTTCATGTACTGAATCAAAGAGCTATAGGGAAAAGATTAGCTAAGTATTTAGGTGAAGCATATAAAGATTTAAATCTTATCGGTATTCATATGGGTGGTGGGATTTCTATAGCAGCACATAAAAAAGGAAAACTTATAGACGCTAACAATACACTTGATGGTGATGGTCCCTATACCCCTCAGAGAGCAGGAACTATACCAACAGGTGACTTCGCTAGAGAATACTTTAATGAAAAGTTTGATCAAGATAGTATATATAAAATTGTAACCACTGAAGGTGGGCTCATGGGTTACTTAGGAACTCAAAATGCCCTTGAAGTTGAAGGTCGAATAGATAGTGGAGATGAATATGCTAAGTTGGTTTATGAAGGGATGATATATCAGGTTGCAAAAGAAGTAGGTGCAATGTCAACTGTATTACATGGAAGAATAGATGGAATATTCGTAACAGGAGGATTAGCAAATTCCAAGATGCTAACTAACTGGCTTAAAGAGAGAATCAGTTTTATAGCTCCCGTTTATATATATCCTGGAGAAGATGAAATGAAGGCATTAGCTGAAACTACTGTAGCAGTATTAGAAAAGAGGGAACCATTATTAAGTTATACTTCTGATGATTCTAAAAATAATTCTGGAAAGGAAGAGTCGAGTGATTAGAAATTTTAACGATATTATTGCAAGAGCCAGTGCTAAAGGAGGTATTCGAATAGCTGTAACTCAAGCAGCAGATAAAGAAGTTATAGAATCAGTAGTTTTAGCTAAAGAAAAAGGAATAGCTGAGAGTTTGTTAATAGGGGATGAGGCAGCCACAATCAGATTGCTTATGGAGATGAATGAAGACCCTAAAGATTATACTATTATTGAGGCTTCTGGGCATAAAGATTGTGCTAACAAGGCCGTTGAATGTGTTAAAACGGGGAAGGCTGATGCATTAATGAAAGGTTTAATACCTACTTCAACCTTTTTTAAGCCAGTATTAAATAAAGAAGACGGACTTTTAACAGGTAGACTTATTAGTTGTGTAAGTGTTTTTGAGTGGGCAGATAAAAATAAATTATTATTTATAACAGATTGTGTTATAAATGTTTTTCCTAATTTGAAACAAAAAAAAGAAATATTAATAAACGGATTAGAATTATTGAAGGCATTTAATTATGAGAACCCAAAAATAGGGATATTAGCATCGGTAGAGAGTGTTAATATAAAAATGCCCGAAACATTAGATGCTGCAGCTCTTTCGAAAATGGCTGATAGAGGTGAGTTTGGAGATGCGATTGTAGATGGTCCTTTAGCCCTTGATATTGCTATTTCTAAGGAAGCTTTAAAAACAAAAGGTATTAATAGCAGTGTGGGAGGTCAGGCTGATATGTTGTTGGCACCTTGTTTAAACACAGGGAACGCTTTATATAAAGCATTAGTGCATTTTGGGAAACTATCTGTTGCTGGAACTATTATTGGTGCTGAAGTGCCTATAATATCTACTTCTAGAAGTGATAATGTAGAAGCTAAGCTTCATTCCATAGCGTTAGCAAATCTTTTAGTAAATAGTAAGTAAAAGTAGGAAATTAGAAGTTGAATTAGATTAGTCTATATTTAAGGAGGGATATAAAAGAGATCTAGGATTGTAATAAATTTATTTGAAAATGATGATCAAAATGATTTAAGAAAAGAAT